>NZ_JAUBUC010000062.1:0-41638 GCF_036705285.1 Microcoleus sp. B4-C1
TCCCCAACAGAATCCCGTTGAAGATATTTGGCTACAAGCTAAAAACTTTTTAAGAAAGTATTGGTATTTATGTAGATCTTTTAAGATTGTCAAGTTTTTGTTTGAGTTTTTTACTAACGAACATAAATTTGATTTCCCCAAAATACGTCAATATACTTACACAAAGAAAATCATTTAGGATTGATCTAGATAGAGAAAATCATTTAGGATTGCTATAGATGACAAATAAACAAGCTGATGAGTATTGCTGGCAAAAAGATTAAATTGAATCTATAGGGGGTAGGGGCTCACAAAATCAGATTCTTAGTGTGATCAAGGCATTCAACAGCGGACGTAGGGTGCAATAGCAACGTCCGGCAAGAAATTTCGTACTGAGCCAACTTTTTGAAAGGTACCGAATGATTTGGGAGGACAGTGGGTGCAGTTAGCTGTCTTCCAAGTCAAAGCGAGTGATCTACGAACACAACAGCAATAGCATAATTCACCTATTGCTTAACAAAATTATCCAACAATAGCAACGTGCCTAAATTGGCTGCGATTGGAACTGAAATGAGCATTGATTAGACCCCTGCCAATTGACCACACAAATTATTTAATGACCAGGATTATGACCATTCTTAACTACAACGAAAGCACCTATCCGCCAGAAAATCCAGGGGTGGTGGAAGCCGTAGCTTCAGGCATTATTCCCAACAAGTTCTAGCATTGGATAAGGTTTAACTTGATTGGATAAAAAAATTCCCGGATATTCCTGTTAGCCGTTGTAAACCTCTTATACCGAGGGCGGTATCCTGTTCTCCGTTTCTTTGCTGGATTGGGCGTTACGCCTAGGTTTTCTCATTTAGCTTTCCTCAAACTTACGCATTTATACTCGGTTAGGGCAAGCCACCAAATTGCTACTACAAAATTGCCCTCAATGTGACGCTCGCTCTCAGAACTCTCTTATTTGTAATTAAACTTAGACACATGGTAGCTCCTTTAAATAAATCAGAAATTTCAGCATTTAATCCAGAACAGCAACTTAGAAGCGAAGAAACTTTAACAGACGCCGAACGGTATAAGTTATTAGTCGAGTGGAATAACACTACAAGAGAATATCCCCAAGATAAGTGCATCCACCAGCTATTTGAGGAACAGGTAGAACGGACACCTGATGCCATAGCGGTTGTTTTTGAAAGTCAGCAACTCACATACTTAGAATTGAATGCTAAGGCAAACCAACTGGCCCATTATCTACAAGAGTTAGGTGTAGGGCCAGAAGTTTTGGTGGGAATTTGTGTTGAACGCTCCATCGATATGATAGTGGGACTTCTGGGGATTCTCAAAGCTGGGGGCGCATACGTTCCACTCGATGCCGCATACCCGTCTGAGCGCTTGGCCTTCATGCTACAGGACTCTTCTGTGTCGGTGCTGCTCACTCAGTCGAAGCTAATCGAGAAACTTCCTCCACATTCTGCGTATGTCGTCTACTTGGACAAAGACTGGGAAGAAATTGTCCAACAAAGCAAGGAAAATCCTAGTAGCAGTGTAACGCCTGATAACCTAGCCTACGTTATCTACACCTCTGGCTCTACAGGTAGACCAAAAGGAGTTTGTTGCTGTCATACCGGAGTTGTTAACCTATACACAGATTTCCAGAGCAAACAGCCTCTTTCTGTCGGGGATAGGTGTAGTTTATGGACGGGAATTAGTTTTGATGTTTCTGTCTATGAAATATTTTCAGCGTTATTAGCCGGAGGAACGCTCTATATAGTTTCAAACAATGTACGCTCAGACACTCAGACATTTCTTGACTGGTTAAATTTTCATCAAATTCACAGTGCTTACATTCCTCCGTTCATGCTCAATCAGCTTTCTGAAAGAGTTTTGCAAGGAACGCATAAGGTTTCTTTGCGTAGATTGCTCGTAGGAGTAGAACCCATTCCCACTCGGTTGTTGACATCGCTAAGCAAGGAAATTCCGGGATTGTACATTATTAACGGTTACGGGCCAACAGAAGCTACAATTTGTGCCACTCTGTATTCTGTTAGCTCTTTTGAAGTGAGAAGCGGCAATACGCCAATTGGTAAGCCTGTACTGAATACAAAAATCTATTTGCTTAACGAGCAGATGCAACCTGTACCAATTGGCGTTCCGGGAGAACTCCATATCGGGGGTGTTGGTCTAGCAAGAGGATATCTCAACCGTCCCAATTTGACTAAAGAGAAATTTATCTCCAACTCCTTTAGCAATGAACCAGGTGATCGCCTTTATAAAACTGGCGACTTAGCTCGTTATCTCCCAGATGGCAACATCGAATTTATTGGTCGCATCGATAATCAAGTAAAAATTCGCGGATTCCGTATCGAACTCGGCGAAATTGAGGCAGTGTTGTCTCAACACCCAGCAGTTTTAGAAACTGTGGTCGTGGCGCGACAAGATGTTTCAGACCGCAAATATCTGGCAGCCTACATTGTCCCTAGGGACGCTAGGGCGATTTCTCGCAGCAATCTGTGCAGTTTTCTCAAAGAGAAACTGCCCGTTCACATGATTCCAGGAGTGTTCGTGATGTTAGATGCCCTGCCATTAACACCGAATGGCAAGGTAGATCGTCACGCGCTACATGAATATGGTGAAACGATGGAGCTAAATCCATCACAAACTAATATATCTAATCTAAAAATGGATATTAATTCCCCAGCTAAACACAGAGATACCGGATTAAAAACTACACCCTCAGATAGCATTCGCTCAACCTTACGTTCTTTGGTAGCGAAGTTGCTTCAAATAGAAAGCGATGAAATAGATGCCACTGCCACTTTTTTAGAACTGGGGACGGATTCACTCCTTCTTTTAGAAATAATGCAAAGCATTAAAAGTAATTTTGGGGTCAAGGTGGAAGTTCAACAGTTTTTTGAAGAATTAGAAACTATTGAGACTCTAGCTAATTATATCGAGAAAAATGGGTTGGAAGACTCGGAATCATCAACTTTCCCAAATTTTGAATTAAAATTCCTTGATACAATCGAAGAACTCACTTCCAGTAAATCCCCCCAAGAACTAGCTCAAGCCCAAACATTAGATGTAGCAGTAGCCGTCCCCCAATATAAAACAATGAAAAAAGCAAATGAAAATGTAGAATCTGAGACGAGTGTAGAAAGAATTATCGCGCAACAGCTTCAATTAATGTCTCAACAGCTTGAACTTTTACGCAACGATAAGTCACACAAGGATCTTAAGCCTTTAGAAAAAAGAACAGTCACTGAATTCGCCTCCCCCAAGTCATTCGATCGCTCCGCCACAGTTACTAACCCATCTCCCGTGTGTTCTTACAATGAATGGGACCCACTTGAGGAAGTTATTGTTGGCATCGTCGATGGAGCGATGGTTCCCTCCTGGCATACCATTCATCGCGCTACCGTGCTTCCCGGTCAAGAGAAACAAATGGAGAGCTTAGCCAAGCGGACGGAGAAACAGCCGCTCCCCTACCCAGAGTGGCTCGTTCAGGCTGCTACCAAGTGTGTCGATGGATTTGCTCATATTCTTGAATCCGAAGGAGTTATTGTCCGTCGCCCAGATATTGTTGATTACTCTGCCTCTTTCCGCACACCAGATTGGGAAGTCATGAATGGCTTTTGTTCAGCAAATCCCCGCGACGTTTTCTTGGTAATTGGGAATGAAATTATTGAAGCTCCAATGGCCGATCGCAGTCGTTATTTCGAGTCGTGGGCTTACCGCTCCCTACTCAAAGAATACTTAAAGGGAGGAGCCAAGTGGGTCGCTGCACCAAAACCGCAGCTACTCGATACACAATACGACCCAGATTACAAAACTCCCGCTCCAGGTGAGGAAAGGCGCTTTGTAATCACTGAGTTTGAGCCAACGTTTGATGCCGCAGACTTTGTACGCTTTGGACGGGATATTTTTGTACAGAAAAGTCACGTCACTAACAGTCTTGGGATCGAATGGGTGCGCCGACACCTGGGCGATAAATATCGAGTTCACGAGCTTCAGTCACTTTGCCCACAAGCCTTGCATATTGACACCACTCTAGTTCCCCTAGCTCCTGGAAAAGTGTTAGTAAATCCGCTTTTCATAGATGTTGACAATTTGCCTGACTACTTCAAATCTTGGGATATCCTGCTGGCACCTAAACCAAACCGAACGCCGATGACACTTTATGACACAAAAGTGATCAGTCAGTGGGTCAATATGAATGTACTCAGTCTCGATGAAGAGCGAGTAATCGTGGAAAAATCACAGGAATCTACGATTCAAGCATTAAAAGACTGGGGGTTTAAACCGATTCCTTGCGAGTTTGAAAGTTACTATCCTTTCATGGGTTCTTTCCATTGCGCGACGCTGGATGTCCGCAGACGTGGCGAACTACGTTCCTATGAGATGGAGGAGGGCGCACTATGAACCTCAATCAATTTTTAGCTGAACTTGCCGAACGCGGTGTCAAATTGTGGCTAGAGGGCGATACGTTGCGCTTTCGCGCTCCCAAGGGGGTAATGACATCAGAAGATCGGGAATTATTAGTATTGCATAAAGCAAAAGTTATCTCGTTGCTGTCCCAAAGCAACACAAGCGCGAACGATACTAAACAAACCCTTGTACCCGTCTCAGAAAAACGGGACATACCTTTATCTTTTCCCCAAGAACAACTATGGTTTTTGAGCCAGTTAGACCCAAATAACGTTTCTTACAACGAACTATTTGCTTTACGATTCTTGGGCGTACTGAACATCGTTGCACTAGAGCAAAGCCTGAACAAGATCGTCGCTCGCCATGCAGCTTTACGCACAAACTTTACGGTGGTTAATGGGCAGCCAGTTCAGATCATTGCTGAAAGTTTGACTTTGACAGTACCAGTCGTAGACTTAAGCAATCTACCTGCTAGTGACCGAGAAATAGAATTTCAGCGATTAGCAACGGAACAAGCCCACAAGCCCTTTGACTTAGTTAGCGAGCCTTTAATCCAAGGAACTGTACTTAAGCTAACAAAAACAGAACATATATTCTTGCTGAGAACTCACCACATTGTCTGGGATGGTTGGTCATTAGGCATCATGTGGCGGGAGTTAGCAGCTTTCTACAATGACTTATCCCAAGACTTACCTCCACTGCCGGCTGAGTATCCAGACTTTGCGGTTTGGCAGAGGCAATACTTGACAGGTGAGGTATTAGATTCCCTACAAACCTATTGGAAAGAAAAACTATTAGATGCACCACCTTTATTAGAACTACCCACTGACCGAGCGCGAGGAATTACACAAACCTTTGGAGGAAAACATTATAGATTTGTCATTTCAAAGTCACTCACCGAGGCTCTGATCGGTTTAAGTCGGAGGCAAAAAGTGACTATTTTTATGACGCTGTTAGCGGCGTTTCAAACCTTACTTTACCGTTATACTGGGCAAACCGATCTTTGTGTAGGTTCGCCCATTGCGAATCGCGATCGTCCCGAATTTAAAGATTTAATTGGATATTTTGTTAATACGCTAGTATTACGCACTTGTTTGGCAGGAAACCCAAGTTTTGAGGATTT
This sequence comes from Microcoleus sp. B4-C1, assembly GCF_036705285.1. Classification (NCBI taxonomy): domain Bacteria; kingdom Bacillati; phylum Cyanobacteriota; class Cyanophyceae; order Oscillatoriales; family Microcoleaceae; genus Microcoleus; species Microcoleus sp. B4-C1. The sequence continues at coordinate 5,531 of NZ_JAUBUC010000062.1, forward strand.
ACTGTCCAGGGTGCGAAAAGTAACGCTCGGAGCATACGCTAATCGAGACCTACCCTTTGAAAAATTAGTAGAGATATTGCAGCCAGAACGCTCTTTGAGTTACACACCACTGTTCCAGGTGATGTTTATGCTGCTCGACGAATTACCCGAAATCCAGATGGAAGGCTTAAGAGTAAGTCCATTAGCAGTAGAAACTGGCATAACACACTTTGATTTGGCTTTGTTTATAGAGAAGACTTCATCGGGACTAATTGGAGAATGGGAATACAATACCGACTTGTTTGATGATGCCACGATCGCTCGGATGACAGGCCATTTCCAGATATTACTGGAAGCGATCGCAGTCAATCCTATTCAACCAATTTCAGAATTGCCCCTACTGACACAACCAGAGCGCTACCAGCTATTAATTGAGTGGAATAATACAACGATTGACTATCCCCAGGATAAGTGTATCCATCAGTTATTTGAAGAGCAGGTGGCTCTAACACCTGATGCGGTGGCACTGGTATTTAAAGGGGAACAACTCACATATGGGGAATTAAACCGACGCGCCAACAAATTAGCTCACTACCTGCAAAGCTTGGGAGTAGGGCCAGAAGTGCTAGTGGGGATCTGCGTAGAGCGTTCCTTTGAGATGATTGTGGGAATCTTAGGCGTCCTCAAAGCTGGTGGTGCTTATGTCCCCCTCGACCCAACTTACCCACAAGAACGGTTGGCCTTCATGCTGGAGGACTCCTCGGTGCCGGTGCTGCTCAGCCAGACGCAACTGGTTGAATTGCTTCCCCCAAACTCTGCGCGTGTTGTCTGTGTGGATGGGGACATAGAAAAAAGTGCTTTCCACAGTTCGGAGAACCCCAGCAGCACAGTAACGCCGGATAACCTGGCTTACGTTATCTACACATCAGGGTCTACAGGCAAGCCCAAGGGCGTCTTATTGGCCCACTCTGGACTGTGCAACTTAACCACAGCACAGATCCAGCTATTCAACATACACTCAGACAGTCGAATTCTTCAGTTTGCTTCCATTAGCTTTGACGCTTCTATCTGGGAAATTATCATGGCTCTTTGTGCGGGGGGCAAGCTCTGTCTTGGAACACGAGAACAATTACAATCAGGGCTAACATTGCTCCAGCTATTGAGGGAGCAAAAAATTACCCACGCTAACTTGGTGCCATCTGTGCTAGCGGCTTTGCCTGATGAGGAATTACCCACTTTAGAGAATATTGTCGTAGGGGGAGAGGAGTGTCCTCCTTCCTCGGTTGAACGATGGGCAAATGGACGGCGTTTTTTCAATCTCTACGGGCCAACAGAAGCCACTGTCTGCGCCACCGTTGCCCTTTGCAGTGACGGAAATCAGAAACCGCCCATTGGGCGTCCGATCGCTAACACAAAAATCTATATTCTCGACCCTCACAACCAACCCGTTCCCATCGGTGTTCCCGGAGAACTCCACATTGCGGGTGTGGGACTTGCCAAAGGTTACCTCAACCGTCCCGAGTTGACTGATAAGAAATTCATTCCCAACCCCTTTAGCAATGAACCGGGTTCGCGCCTTTACAAAACAGGGGACTTAGCCCGCTACCTGACCGACGGCAATATCGAATATCTCGGTCGGATAGATGACCAAGTGAAGGTTCGTGGTTTTCGGATCGAACTCGGAGAAATTGAAGCAGCACTGAGTCAACATCCAAACTTACTCTCTGTTGCAGTCGTGCTTCGAGAAGATATTCCCAGCCAAAAGAGTTTAGTCGCTTACGCTGTCCCTCTTCAGAAACCTGCGCCCACCGTTGGTGACCTGCGGCATTTTCTGAAAGAGCGACTACCAGACTATATGGTGCCTAGTGCTTTTGTAACTTTGGAGTCCTTACCGCTGACCCCCAATGGCAAAGTAGACCGCAAATTATTACCAGCACCAGACCTCAATAGTTTAATTCACAAAGGAGATTTTGTAGCTCCTCGGACTCCTACAGAAGAATTACTAGCGTCCATCTGGGCTAAGGTCTTGGGAGTAGAGAAAGTGAGTATAAATGACAATTTTTTTGAATCAGGTGGGCATTCCTTACTGGCAACTCAACTTCTCTCAAAAGTGAGTCATACCTTTGGACTAAATCTGCCTTTATCGAAGTTGTTTGAAGCTCCAACTGTAGCGGATATTTCTAGCTACATTGAAGCAATTTCTTGGGCGACTCAAAATAGCGAAACGAGCAACACAACTATTAATAACCGAGAAGAGGTGGAATTTTGATGAATACAATTGAGTTTATTAATAATCTACGCAAGCTGGATATCAACCTATTTATGGAAGGCGATCGCCTGCGTTGCAACGCTCCTGAAGGGACACTCACCCCTGCTCTCAAGTCAGAAATTAATGGGCGTAAAGCAGAGATAATCTCCTTTTTACACCAAGCCAATAATCAGAAGAATGCTAGTGCGCTCGCTCCTATATCCAGAACAGAAAACAACACCTTCCCTCTTTCTTTTGCCCAACAGCGTCTTTGGTTCCTAAACCAATTGCAGCCGAACAGCGCGTTCTATAATATTCCTCTTGGCTTGCATTTTAGCGGTCAACTCAATATTGCGGCTTTAGAGTCAAGCTTGCAATTACTCATCAATCGCCATGAAATCTTACGCACTAACTTTATTGCTGTAGACGGAGAACCCGTTCAGGCGATCGCTGCCACTAGAGATTTTACGCTGCCAGTCGTGGATTTTCGTCCTCTGCCAGCAAGTGAACGAGAGCTTGAGTATGATAAATTAGCTTCTCAGTCAGTAATGTATGTGTTTAATCTCGCCCAAGAGCCTCTACTCCGAGCACAGTTAGTTCAGCTTACTCCAACAGAAAATGTTCTACTGCTAACAGTTCACCACATTATCTTTGATGGTTGGTCTGTCAATATCTTTGTTCAAGAGTTAACCACAATTTACTCAGCTTTAGTTGAGCATCATACACTAACTCTGCCTGAAATCCACCTTCAATATGTAGACTTTGCTGTGTGGCAACAGCAGTGGTTACAGGGAGAAATTTTACAGTCTCAACTCGCTTACTGGCAACAAAAACTAGCAGGGATGCCAGCGCTGTTAGAAGTGCCAGCCGACCGTCCCCGACCTGCTGTACAATCCTTTCGCGGAGAAACTCAAGTTTTTACCCTTGAGCAAGATATAAGTGAAGCACTCGTAAGTTTGAGTCAGCAGCAGGGGGTCACGCTCTTTATGTTGCTCCTCACAGCATTTAAAATATTACTTTATCGCTACACTAATCAGCCCGATATTGCTGTTGGTTCGAGCGTTGCTAATCGTCAGTACCCTCAAATTCAAGGAATGATTGGATTTTTTGTTAATAATTTAGTGCTACGTACAGATTTATCACAAAACCCTACCTTTCTTCAGTTATTACAACAAGTTAAACAAGTTGTCTTAGAAGCTTACGATCATCAAGACTTACCGTTTGATAAGTTAGTAGAATCACTACACCCAGAGCGTCACTTAAGCTACTCGCCCTTGTTTCAAATAAGTTTCGATATGGAGCATGAATCAACGTCTGATATTACTCTCAAAGATTTAAAACTTAACATATCTGAACCAGGAAGCAATGATACGGCTAAGTTTGATTTAAGCTTATCTTTACAGAAAACCAAGCAGGGATTAACAGGAGCTTTTGAATATAGTACAGACCTCTTTGATACCGCGACCATTGCTCGAATGATAGAGCATTGGCAAACGCTATTGGCAGGTATTGTAGCGAATCCAGAACAAAGACTATCAGATTTACCCATTTTGACAGCAATTGAACAATCCAAGTTATTAGTCGAGTGGAATCAAACTCAACAAGACTATCCTCAGAATCTATGTATTCATCAATTATTTGAAGTGCAGGTAGAACAAACACCAGATGCAGTAGCAGTAATCTTTAAAGAGGAGCACCTAACTTACCGAGAACTAAATGCCAAGGCCAACCAACTAGCACATTATTTACAAACATTAGGACTAAAACCAGAAACACTGGTAGGCATTTGTGTAGAGCGTTCTCTTGAGATGATAGTAGGACTCTTAGGCATCCTCAAAGCGGGCGGTGCTTATGTCCCCATAGATCCTGCCTATCCGTCTGAGCGAAAAACTTTTATGCTCAAAGACTCCTCTGTGCCAGTGCTGCTTACCCAGTTCCGGTTTGTTGAGTCTCTTCCTGAACATCAGGCACGAGTTGTTTGCCTAGACTTTGATTGGGAAGAAATTTCCCGCTCCAGCGAGGAAAACCCTACTAGCAACGTAACGCCCCATAATCTAGCCTATGCCATCTATACATCAGGGTCTACGGGGCAGCCAAAAGGAGTTCTGATTTCGCATCAGGCCTTAGTCAACCACAGCGTCTCCATTGCCAAGCACTATGATTTGCAAGCAACAGATAGGGTTTTACAGTTTACTTCCATTAGCTTTGATGTAGCAGCAGAAGAAGTATTTCCTACTTGGATCGGTGGGGGTACTGTCGTTCTCCGACCAGGTTCAATTTCTCCAACTATTGCAGAGTTTCAAGAATTAATAAACCGGGAAAAGCTGACTGTTCTTAACCTGCCTGCCTCTTACTGGCATGAGTGGGTATCTGTTCTGGAGAGTTCAGAGATTCAATTGCCTGCTTCGTTAAGATTAGTTGTGGTTGGTAATGAGAAAGTTTTACCAGACAAATTGATGGATTGGCAGAAAATAGTAGGGAATCACATCCGTTGGCTCAATGCTTATGGACTGACTGAAACTACAATTACATCTACAATTTATGAACCTGATCTCTGGAAAGAGAAGAACTTGGCAGATGTTAAAGCTGTACCTATAGGTCGTCCTATTGCCAACACGCAAGTATATGTGCTAGACACTCATCTACAGCCTGTTCCTATTGGTGTTCCGGGTGAACTGTATACTGGTGGTGATGGTCTAGCACGAGGCTATTTAAACCGTCCCGATCTAACTCAACAGCGGTTTATTTGCAACCCTTTTAACAATCAACCAGGTTCTTACCTCTACAAAACCGGAGATTTAGTTCGCTACCTGCCCGATGGCAATCTCGAATTAGTGGGTCGTACTGATAATCAGGTAAAAATTCGTGGTTTTCGTATTGAGCTAGGGGAAATTGAGTCAGTTTTGAACCAGCATCTTAACGTGCGAGAAGCTGTGGTCATCGATAGAGAAGATGTGCCGACCAACAAGAATTTAGTAGCTTATATAGTATCTAACCTTTTTCCAGAACGAGTACCTTATCAAATTGAGTGTTTAGTAGAACTGAGTAATGGTACTCAACTTCTATTGCAAACTAGAGATATTTCTTTTGGTGGTGTTGGTTTAATAGGGAAATTAGATGCCACGCCCGGTCAAGAAATCCACTTGCAACTCCAACTACCAAATAATTTGCTACAGTCACCCTTAAAAGGGAGAATTGCTTGGCATCAAGAACAACAAACAGGCGTGCAACTAATACTGACACCCGAAACCCAATCTCTTTGGCATCAAAATTACCAAGATTTACTCGAAAGTAGCGGTATGGTGAAAAGCTTACAAAGAATACTCGCAGGTAATCTCCGTGATTTTATCAAAAAAAAACTACCATCTTACATGGTGCCATCTAGCTTTGTGCTGTTAGAGGCTATGCCATTAACACCCAATGGAAAAGTAGATCGTCGCAAGCTACCAGTACCTACAGGAAATACGAGTGAGATGATAGAGCCTAAGAACATTCCTTGTACTCCTACGGAAATTCTTGTATCCCATATTTTGGCAGGATTACTGGGTTTGAAGCAAGTAGGAGTTAACGATAACTTCTTTGAACTCGGTGGAAATTCTTTATTAGTTATTCGGCTGCTGTCTCAGTTACATGAAGTCTGTGGCATAGATATACCAATACATCGCTTGTTTGAATTTCCGACTGTGGCTGGTATTGCCCAACTTATTGACAAGATTCACCAGGTAGGAACAATCGATAATCTGACCGACAATATTCTCGATTTAAGTGCTGAAGTCTTTCTTGACAAGGAAATCCAGCCTCACTCGCTAGCGTTCAATCCAATTAGCGAACCAAAATGTATTTTTCTAACAGACGCAACAGGATTTTGCGGAAGTTATTTACTCTATGAATTGCTTCTGCAAACGACCGCTGATATATATTGTTTGGTTAATGCCTCTAATTCGGATGAGGGAAAAAACAAGTTGCAAACTCAACTTGCATTTTACACTCTCTGGCAGTCAAGCTTCAGTTCCAGAATTATTCCTGTCATTGGAGATTTATCTCAATCCCGTTTAGGTATTAGCGCAGCGGAGTTTCAAAATTTAGCCCATCGTATTGATGTTATTTATCACAATGGGGAATCCAATAATATTATCTATCCCTACTCTGCCTTAAAAGCAGTTAATGTTACGGCAACTCAAGACGTTCTCAGGTTAGCTAGCCAAATCAAAATCAAGCCTGTACATTTTATTTCTACTCTTGGTGTATTCTATTCACCTCACTATTTTCAGCGTCAGCTAATTGCCGAATCAGACCCTCTCGATAGTAATCAAGGGTTGACTAGCGGCTATGGTCAAAGCAAATGGGTAGCAGAAAAATTAATGAATATCGCTCGTGAAAGGGGAATTCCTGTGTGCATATACAGGCTAGGTCGTTTTGCTGGACACAGCCAGACAGGTGCGGTGGCTACAGATGATTGGCTGTTTAGGACGATTAAAGGTTGTATCCAACTTGGAATGTTCCCTGAGTTAGAAATGATGGTAGAAATGATTCCTGTAGACTATGTGAGCAAAGCTATTGTTTGCATATCACAAGCAAATTCATCCTTGGGACAGGCTTTTCATATCACCAATCATCATCAGATATCTTGGGAATATCTAATTAATTGGATACAAAGCTTTGGTTATCCAGTTAAACAAGTTTCAATTGGAAAGTGGCGTCAAGAACTGATTCATCATCTTAATTATTTCCCCGAAAATGCTCTGCATTCTCTATTACCCATGTTTTCTGAAGAGGCTGACTCTCAAAAAATTGAATTTAAATTTGACAACCAAAATACGCGCGAAGCTTTGTCTGGAACTGAAATTTGTTGCCCGCCTCTCAATGCAGAGTTACTCAATATCTATTTTTCTTATTTCCTGAATATAGGATTTTTGAGTGCACCAGAGCCAACTACTATTGTATAACTATGCGATTCGGTATATTCTACAAAATGCGCGTTTTTCTTCTTGTCTGGTTCGGACAACTGGTATCCCTCATCGGATCAGGTCTGACGAGCTTTGCATTGGGAGTTTGGGTGTACCAGCGTACAGGATCAGTCACCCAATTCTCTCTGATTTTGCTATCGGCCATGCTGCCCAGTATCCTGATTTCCCCGGTAGCAGGTGCCTTAGTTGACCGATGGAACAGACGGTGGTGCATAATTCTATCTGACTCCGGCGCGGCGATAACTACAGTGGCGATGGCCCTATTACTCACCACCGGAAACCTTCAAATCTGGCACATCTACCTAGCTGTCAGCCTCAGTTCCGTCTGCAAAGCGTTTCAGTTGCCCGCTTACACTGCTTCGGCCTCTTCATTAGTGCCGAAAGAATTTCTCCCTCGTGCTAGTGGTATGGTTCAATCAGCAGAAGCGTGCGCCCAGCTAATTTCACCGCTGCTAGCAGGAATCTTGCTAGGAATTATTCAACTTGAAGGTGTCATTATAATTGACTTTGCCACCTTCCTGTTTGCCCTCACCACCCTATTGCTGGTTCGCTTTCCTGACGCTAAGACTGCTGCGGTTCCAGTTAATGGAAAAGCCTCTCTCTGGCGCGAGGCACTTGAAGGCTGGACTTATATTACTGTTAGACCCGGACTTTTAGCTTTGCTAATTGTTTTCGCTATCAATAATTTTGTTTTTGGACTGATTGAAGTTTTATTCCCGCCACTGGTACTTTCTTTTACTTCTGTTACTGTTCTCGGAACCATTCAATCCCTCGGCGGTGCCGGGATGCTGCTGGGTAGTGTAGTTATGAGTATTTGGGGAGGTCCCAGAACTTTAATTCGTGGCGTATTTGGTTTTGCGTTTCTCAGTCAACTGTGCATTTTAGCATTGGGATTACGCGCCGATGCCGCCCTTTTTGCTCTGGCTTTCTTCTTGTTTTTCTTCAGCTTACCTTTCATCAATGGCTGGTGCGATGCCATCTTACTCCGAAAAGTGGCTCCCGATATTCAAGGCCGAGTCTTTGCCACAATTAATATGATTTGTTTCTCGTGCATCCCCCTCGCCTATGTTGTGGCTGGCCCTCTAGCCGAACGAATCTTTGAACCTCTAATGGCGGCTGATGGTTTATTAGCTGGAAGCATCGGTCAAATCATTGGTGTGGGGCCGGGCCGCGGTATTGGCTTGCTATTTATTACGATGCAAATTCTAGTTATAGGTGTGACAGTTGCAGTTTACCGATATCCGCGCTTGCGGTTTGTGGAACGCGAATTACCAGATGCGATTTAGCGCGGCTTGTAAATCTTAATTGATAACAGTAGAAACCATATTTTTTGGGAGATATCCTATGCCAACACTTCCCTTAATCATGTCTGACGAAACCCTCCGAGATGGTGAACAACAAGCTGGGCTTTTCTTTCCTTATGAAACTAAAAGAACTTTAGCCAAACTCATCAGCCAAGCTGGAATCCACCAAATAGCAATAATGCCAGCCGTTCACGAAACCGAAGAACATTTACTAAAAACCTTGGTAGCAGAAGGCTTAGGCAGCACCATGACGGCTTCCACAATGCTTGGTAAACAATTTATCGATCGAGCTAAAGCTTGCGGAATAGAACGAATTATCCTCTTCTATGCCGTTTCAGATCGCCTTTTACTTTTAAGAGATGCAGAAGTCCGCAATTTAACAGCGCACCCAGAGAAAATAGAGGATGACAATCTCCCTAATGCACTTGTCTGCCGCGTCCGTCAGAACATGATTAATAAAGTTGTGGAAAATCTGCGCTATGCTACGAGTGCAGAAGTCGGTTTAAAAGTAGAGTTTGCTGCCGAAGATGCCAGCCGCGCTGATTTTAACTTTTTAGTTCAGTGCATTCGCGAATTTCAACCCTACATCGAACACTTTGTCCTCTGCGACACAATGGGCATCCTCACTCCAGAGAAAACTTATGTATGGGTTCGCGACATTCTAGAATTGGTCAACAATGCAGCTTTAGGAGTGCATTTTCACAATGACTTAGGCATGGCTCTCGAAAATACCCTCCAAGCTGTCATCGCGGGAGCTTCTATGATTTCAGGCACATTCCGAGGCATTGGCGAACGGGCGGGTAATATCCCACTAGAGCAAGTCTTAAATGGACTTAGATTGCGCTTTGGGATAGAAGTAGAGGGCATTAATTATGAAGCCCTCTCCCAAGTCACAGACTACCTCGATTCACTAGGAGTTCGTCCTGCTTCCCCTTACTCCCAAGCTGCCCTTCGTCACGAAAGCGGCATTCACGTTAACGGCTTCTTACGCGACCCAGATAGCTACCATATTTTTCCTCACGCCGCGCCAGAAATTTGGTTTGGCAAATGCAGCGGTTCTAGCAATTTTCAGTACCTGTTTGAAAAGCAACTCAACAAACCGCTTACTCCAGAAGATTACAACCGAATGCGAGACAAAATCAAATCCCTTTCCATTCAAGAGCAGCGGTGCTTTTCCCCAGAAGAAGTTGTCGAGTTATTCGAGGGAGGATTTTTCAATGACTGAGCCGTATCGCGTCGTAGCTCTCCCTGGCGAAGGGATCGGGCCAGAAGTGGTAGACGCTTCCTTAAAAGTTCTCGTGTATTTAGCAAAATTAGAAGGGTTTTCTCTAGTTATAGACTATGCCTTAATTGGACAACCTGCCTTCAATGAATTTGGAAAATTCTTCCCCGACCAAACCGCCAAACTATGCGAAGGTGCTGATGGAATTTTATTCGGAGCCGTCACGAGAGGCGGGATTCTCGAACTTCGCCAACACTTCGACTTTTTTATCAATTTTCGTCCCGTGCGTCCCTTTGAAACTTTATTGGATAAATCCAGCCTTCAGTCGCACAAGATTCAAGGAGCCGATATATTATTTGTTCGAGAGCTCGTAAGCGGAATTTATTTTGGACCATCAGGACGAACAGAAGACGACAGTGGCTATTATGGCTTTCATACAATGAAATACTACGACTGGCAAATCCGCCGCATCGCTAAAGTAGCTCTAGGCAAAGCAAAAGAGCGCCGAGGTTTGCTTACCGTTGCCCATAAAGAAAATGCTCTGCCACAAATCCCTTGGAGCCGTTTAGTGCAGGAGGAAGCCGAACATTTCCCTGATGTTATAGTAGAGCCAATGCTAGTGGATAACTTAGCCATGCAACTCGTGCGGGAGCCTAAGCGATTTGATGTGATTCTAGCAGGAAATTTATTTGGGGATATCCTCAGCGATATCGGAGGAGCATTAGTAGGTTCCATCGGGTTATTACCCTCTGCCAGTCTCAACGAGCGCGGGTTCGGTCTTTATGAAGCCATACACGGCACAGCACCAGATATTGCCGGGAAGGGTATTGCCAATCCTCTAGGAACGATGGGGGCAGTTGTTTTAATGCTTCAGCAGTGGGGGGAAACTCATGCGGCTATCAAGCTAATTCAAGCCATCGAAAAAGTTTTAGCCCTGGGCTACCGCACGGCAGACTTAGCTCCCCAGGGTCAAGAAATCTTAGTCAACGCGGAAACTTTAACCGAGTTGATAGTCCAACAACTCGGTAGTTAACTTTGATAAACAAGCAGTAGGGAGAACTTATGACAACCGAACCGAAAGTGTTGATTTTTGGAGATGATATCAATACAGACGATATTATTCCGGCAAAACGGTGTACTACTGCCGACCCAGAGTATTTAAAGCAGTATGCTTTTGAACATCTGATTGGTGAAGGAAACCTTGTAGGCTATGAAGAAATTGAAGCCGGACGCAATTTCGGCTGCGGTTCTAGCCGAGAAAATGCACCTATTGCCATAAAAGCTGCTGGCATAAAAAAAATACGCGCCCTGTCTTTTGCCGAAATATTTTACCGAAATAGCATCAATATTGGTCTGACTTTAGAAGTTTACTCCCAGCCTAATAATAATCCCGTCGTCGAAGCTATTGTGAGGGCAGGCGGCTTAATTCCCTTTAACCAAAAGCGGCAGAAAGGTGAAATTTCTGTTCCCCAGAGTTCAACTTATGCTAGGGCGATGACTCTGACAGAAAAACTTTTGGCACGGGCGTCTGGCAATGCTTACGTTCAGCCGGGAGAGATGGTTTTTGCTAAAGTCGATTTAGCCATGTCTCACGATGCCGTAGCCGCACCTGTTGCTGATGTCTTTTACCAGAATTTTGGAGAAGAAGCAAAACTTTGGGATGCCAGTCGCGTTGTTTTAGTAGCCGATCACTTTATTCAAGTCAACGACGTGCGAGTAGACCCTAAAGCCACTTCATTATACTCAGAAATGGTGCAGTTTGCCCGCTCGCAAGGCTGCCATTTGTTCGATATGGTTTCCCCAGGAGAAGCTGCTGGCATTTGTCACGTTCTGCTGCCAGAAAAGGGCTTCATTCATCCAGGTACAATTGTAGCGGGTACAGACTCTCACACTTGCACTTACGGAGCCTTTGGATGTTTTTCCACTGGAGTGGGAACAACGGATATGGCGAATATTTTTGCGATGGGGGATATGTGGGTGCGGGTTCCCCCTACCCTACTTTTTAGACTTGAAGGAACTTTGCCCAAATATATTGCTGCCAAAGACATCATCCTATTTATTCTCAGCAAAATTGGCTGTGACGGCGCTGCGGGAAAAGTCATGGAATTCCGAGGCAGTATTATCGACCAGATGCCAATGGAAGAACGCATGACACTCTCGAACATGGCGATTGAGTGCGGTGCAATGTGCGGGGTAATTGCTCCTGATGAAACAACTCGCCAATATCTCCAAAACTGCGGTCAAGATTTATTTGAGGACGTTGGTAGCGACTCCGAGGCATCTTATGAACAAATCTATGAGTTTGATTTGAGCGATTTAGAACCGCAGGTCGCTCGTCCCCCCAAACCAGACCAAGTAATTGGTATTAGCAAGTTAGGAGAAATTCCTATTACCAAGGCTTTTATTGGTTCTTGCACCGGGGGAAAACTTTTCGATCTCGCTCAAGCTGCCGAGGTGCTTGAAGGTCGCCGTATAGCTCCGGGTGTCAGCCTTTTTATCGTACCAGCTTCTTTTGAGGTGCGTCAAAATGCTGAGAATTTAGGGTATATGCAAATATTTGAAGCGGCGGGAGCCACAATTCTCAAATCAGGCTGTGGCGCTTGTATTAATGCCGGACTTGGGATACTCGCTCAAGAAGAGACAGGGGTTTATGCGACCAACCGCAATTTCAAAGGGCGAAGCGGCGATCCAACGGCGAAGAACTATTTAGCTTCTCCCCGCGTGGTAGCTATTTCGGCAGTTGAGGGAAAAATTAGCGATCGCCTTAGCGATGCAAGCGAATGAGGCTCTTTAGGGTTTGATGCTATATTCAGCAGGTAAGAAATAAAAGCTTCTGTCCTTTTTGTACAGCGCTATTCGCGCCTGGGAAAAGCAGTGCAGTTTCGATGCTATTTCCCAGGGGGCGATCGCCTCTGAAAAACTGTTGAGGTTTTCACTTTCCTGCCGGTGATGAGGATGAGAGCGATCGCCAGTTATGTGATCGGCGAAGATTAATGATGCCACGGCCCTTGCCGGTTGAAACGGCTGAGTCCCCACCGCCTCATTTATCTGATACTCTCAAAAAACTATTCCATCACTAGGGCAAGATTTGGGGATACCGTTTAGGGCAACAGTTGGGGTGCGGGCCGTCAGGAGGGCGATCGCTTGTTGAGTGAGCTTGCAGAAAGCGACCTGTAGCTTGCAGCCGTTGGGGGCATAAAGCGATCGTACCTCTGTCACCACTTAAATGCACCCCGAATTCTGGAACTGGCGTTCTTACTTCCTGCGGTAAGCGATCGCAAGACGCTTCAGACGGTATTGTTTGCGAATAGGCGTTAAATTTTTACAGTCTGTAGATTTTCTTAATATAAATAACCAAAAAAATGGGTAAGACCCCCTTGACAAGCATCTATCTAAAGAAATATAGTTTTTATATCGAAAGATAGAAGACAGTTAGCTGGTTCCCAACTAACCGATAAAAGTATTGCCTCTGTCAGCAGGTATTTCATCATTACCAGGTTGAGGATAAAAAATTGAATTCTCACGCATCTATTTTTTCAGAAGGCTGCGATTGCCTGCGGCATAGCTACGCTTACCGCACTTCAAATATGAGCCAAATATTTTGGCAGCACTGACTGTAGGAGCGAGATTATCTTTATCGTTGCTGCATAAAATGGATGGGCAACTCAACTGATGTTGTAAGCGTTGGGTGGCGCGAGCCATAGATGCGCTTTCACGAGCGATGCTCAAGGCTTGGGAAAAGGTGCAAAAGTACGAGGCAGGGGAAATCGCTAATTTGACGGCGTAAGAGGAAGGTTAGATTAATTACGTTCATTACCTAGCTCATATTTCCACCTTTATTCCATACCCCTTATGTGTTTCCAACGAGAAGCTGTTCAGACATAATTTGGAGGTAAATAGTGCATACAGTAAGAATTTTATCGATTGATGGCGGTGGGATTAGAGGTATTATTCCGTTAAAAGTTTTGGCATATATCGAAGAAACAACTGGCAAGAAAACCCACGAATTATTTAACCTAATTGGTGGGACATCAACGGGAGGAATTATTGCACTGGCTTTGAACTCTTATAAACCGGGAACTCAAGAGATATACAAAGCAGAGGACGTGTTAAAATTTTACACAGAGGATGCCGATAAAATCTTTGATTCATGGAACTCTGGAAGTGGTTCAGGAATATTTTCATCTCAGTATTCTCCTCAACATATTGAGGATTATCTCAAAAATAAATTTGGGGAAAATATATCTCTGCATGAGTTGCCGACAACACCAAATTGTGATGTAACAGTATACAGCTATGACCTTCTAAGCAATAAGCCATTTTATTTCAATAATCGGGATAAAGTTAGTGGCTTTCTTTCAGTCTGGCAAGCAGCTAGAGTTACGTCAGCAGCACCAACTTTCTTTCCTGCTTTCAAGTTAAAACATGAAAAAATAGGTTCATTGTTATTAACAGATGGAGGAGTCTACATTAACAACCCAGTAGTGAATCTCCTCATTCGGGCAAGAAAACTTTACCCTCACATTAAGAAACAGAGCCAATTGATCGTTTCTCTTGGAACTGGTCAATTTAGCCCATCTAGAGAAGATTTAGAAAATGTTGGTGTGGTAAATGGGTGGGCCAAAGCTATTTTTAATATAGCTTCAATGGGAACTTCTGCTGAATCTGAGGATCAAATAAATGAACTCCTAGAATACTTAGATCCTATGATATCCCACGACGAACAAGAGTATGAGCAACGATATTACCGTTTTCAGAAGAAGTTTGAGAACGATGTGCCTATGGATGGAAAGAAAACTGAGCAAATTAACCGTCTCAAGCAGCTAGGAGATAAGCTCGTTGAAGAAAGAAAAGATGAGCTAAATCGGTTATGTAAAATTTTAACAACACCTATTGGCAACCATATAGATTCAAGTGAAGTAATTCACTAAAGTTGCCCATAATACTGGGCTGCATGGCAGGAGCCGGATGAGTTTGGTAACTCTCACGTCCGGTTCTAAATAGGAGGAGAGGAAGTGATTTCTCCCTTGACCTTACCTGGAGGGCAGTTGATACTTTCCTATGAAAAGACCTTTGTATTCTCTTGATGGCAGGACGCATTTTTTTATCCGTAGTTCATCTTACAGATGGCTAGAGTTATGGATTTTTGCTTCCCAGTTCCAAGGCGTTAGAGTCGCTTGTAAAACACATTATTATGAAAAAACATATTAGGTTAAAATTAAATAAAAGTTTATCAACGGTGGCAGTCCCTCATTGGCAGGATTTTCTGTCAGACGAAGTGACTGCGCCCAGTAATATACATCCTCATATCGATGCGGTTTTAGCTAAATACAATATTCCTGTCTGGGTAACTAAGGAATATAAGTTCGACGGGGTTGACTGGAAACAGGAAGAATTAGAGAGTGGACTTAATAGAGTCTATCGACTAATTGTTCAGAAAAATATTCCCATTCCTGAGCAAACAATCCTAGAAATTTCTATACTTCCTATCGTAGAAACTATAGAAATTGGTCAACTTGTTGAATCTAATTTACCTGATATTTATGCGAGTGAGATGAGCATGACTATCAATTGTCATGCTCGACAAGCAATTGGTTTAGATATTGCTCACCAGTTATTTACTCGTGGCGATCCGCAGATTATCATTGCAGTTCTGGATACTGGTGTTGAATTAGATCATCCTGAATTAACAGATGCTTTGCTTGCAGGAGATGACTTCGTTCATATTATTGATGGGGCTGGGCAATTTATCGGAAAGCACTTGGGTTACGATCGCTGTCCTGATGATGAAGTTGGTCACGGAACTCATGTAACAGGTATTATCGCTGCTAAGGGAGCAACGGCTCCAGTCGGAATTGTCCCTCAATGTCGAATTTTGCCAGTGCGGGTATTGGGAACGATGAAGTCCGGCAATAAACGGGTGGGGGCGGGGTTGATTGATAACATTAATGCTGGATTGAAATGGGCGATCGACCAAGGGGCCGATGTGATTAATATGAGTCTGGGAATCAAGCACACAGGTGGCGCATTTCCTCATCAAGAAATTGTGGATTATGCCCAGCGCAAAGATGTAACTATTGTTGCCGCATCAGGCAATGACGGTCTTGAAGAGTCATACTACCCCGGTGCTTTCCCCCATGTCATTACTGTGGGTGCAGTTGACGAACGTGGGGAAATAGCCAATTTTTCTAACTACAGCAAAGTGGATATTGTAGCACCAGGAACTAATGTCTTTAGCACTTGGGTAGAAAAAAAATATGCTTTTTCTACCGGGACTTCTCAAGCCGCTCCGTTTGTTACCGGGGCAGTTGCTATGCTAAAATCTTACGCATTGCAAAAGTGGAAACACCGCTTATCTGATAGCCAAGTAAAGCATATTTTGCAGCACACGGCTGACAAAATCGATCCGAAATTTAAGCATCAAAAGGCTGGTTTTGGCAGGTTGAATTTGCCCGATGCTTTACAAATGCTTAATTACAAATTTAATTGATGGAGAACTTCGATGCCAAAAACAGATAAAAGCCAAGGTAATCAGGTACAAAAGCATAGCAACGAGCAGATTCTTTTCCAGAATCTAAGTGAGTTAGAAGCTTCCGATATCAACCCAAATCCAACACCAAAGAAAATAATAGATACAGATGAATCTCAGCGTAAGTCTCAGGAGATTGCACCTGCGATATATATGGGTTCACCTCAAATCAACCAGATAATTACTGAAGGTAGTTTTGTTGTATTAGCTAATTCCCAGCAAGGGACTTATTTTCAAAATTTTTCATCAGGTTCAAGAAAAGTGAGATTTAATGCTCAAGGTAATTGGATTATTGCCTCTAGTAAGTTTTCAGCAAAAGGATCGGGAACTGTTTTCGTAAACGATAGCCCAGTGGGATGCTTATTAATTAGGCGATTCATTATTAATGATAATAGATCAAGACACAGCCTAGAAATCGTAGAGTTTTGTGATAATTCATCTGGTAATGACGATGGTAAAATAGAGAAAGATATCCTATTAAGTCCGATGGAAACGCTTTGTTTTTTTCCTAATTGTGAACAGGGCAACAAAGATAATCAAGGTTATCTCGTAGTTGATTGGACTCTTGTGGAGTAAATTCTTTGAGTGACATTTTCCCAAACAATGTAAATTCAAGGCAATTTTTTTGATAGTAGCTAGGAGCAAAATTTATGAATCTAAATTCTCGGATCGAGACTAATGGCTTGGTATTGGGAACTAATAAACCACTGGAAGAAATTGACAGAATAGCTTTTGAAGCTTTGCAAAATACTGAAAAAGAAATTCAAGATGAATATCCAAACGCCTTAAAGATAATTCGTGCTACTGAGGGATTATCTAGACAAACTAATTTAGTTTCACACCGCCTTAACAGTAACAAGAACCTCGATGCTATTGACCGCCTATTACTTTCTAGAGAAGCTATTTATTCAGCGGTTATTCAATTGGCTAGAGAAAAAGATAAAGTTATTGATGTTGATAGCCTTTATGAGTCAGTTTTAGACCAAGTTCGAGATTTACCGAGAAAAAAATTCTTGCTAAAATTGGCTGCATCTGTTTTTGATAAACAACTCATAAACTTAAATAGTATAACAAGCCAAACTCGTATCAAACGCCTCGTAGACTTGATAGTAAGGGGGAATATTTCTATTAAAAGCGGCGAACTAATTCCTTCTTTTATGAAGCTATTCGAGACTTTCAAAAAAGAAGGAAATATTCCAGAGTATGTCGAACAGTATCTTGAAAAAACTAAATCATCAAATGTGCATAGACCTGTAGTTAAACAGGTAATGATTGATTATCTAATCAAACTAAATTTACCCATTGATAGTGAAAACGAAGTCCAAGATTTTTCCCAGTCAATCTATAGCCCTTATTTGGCTATTGCTTACCAAGAAGCGATAAATTCTGTTAAACCTCCTAACACTAACGATCCTCTAGATATAGCGTTTTGTAATGGGATCATTCCCAAATCTAATTTTGTAGTAGATACTTTTGATGAAGTCGAACATCAAGGGATTATACAGGATAATATCCGTGCAGCGGGAATGCTGGATTATATTTACTACATAGGTGAGTGCTTGCACGTATTTGATGCAACAAATTTACTTATCCTAAAATGGGCAACTGGGGTTTTGGATATTCCTGAAGGTGAGACGGCACAAAAACTTTATCGTTTCCACAAACGACGTGAAAATCGCAGTAGCCCAGAAGAGAGAGCCATATTTTATAAGCGAGTCCTGAATAAAGGTGATGGGCAGGTACTCCAGAACATGGTTGTTAATGAAGCATTCCCCATCTACTGGGAGCAGTTGATGGTGGAAGTTGTTCAGTACATTCAAAAGTCAGAAAATAAATCTCATTGGGACTCGTTAAACAATAATGGGGTTTCCAAAGCTCGGCTTTATCAATTGACTAGAAATTTACAGCAAAATTTGACTGAACACATGACTGGTATGGCGCACTTGCAAGTTCAAGAAGACTATGCCCACTTGCGAGAAGCTATAGAGATTATCAAGAGTGAGGAAATTCGTAACTACTTTGGTGGTCGTCGCCAAAGCTTGTGGGACATTATCGAACGAATTGTTAAGGAAGAATTTGGGGTTCCTATTCAAACCCAAGCCATTAAAACTCTAGCAATTCAAGGAAATAAAATCTTTGAGTGGATTGCTCAGTTTGATGAAGAGACGGTTACGGGAGAGCAGTTTAATGAATTTCGCAAGGCAGCGGAGGCTTGGATTATTGCTCAGGCTTCTCTTTCTTCTGGTCAGCTTGCCTTTGCTCCTATTAGCAGACTGTCTGCCCACAGTCAAACCACTCCCTCTAACAACGGCAGGGGTCTAGCTGGGGCGGGTTCTGTGGATAACGATTTTGACGATTGGTAAATCAGGACAATACTCATCGAAGTTCATCAAGTTTTAGGGAGGAAAAGTACCAATGCCGACAGAGAGAGAAATGGAAGACCAAGCTCGCCAACAAGCTCGCGAGGTGTTAAGCAAACAGCCAAATTTTAGCCAATTAGACCGCGAGCAACAATTTGAACAGTACAAAAATTTAGTTAACACTCTCTATAACCAGTTGGTTGAGCAGGAACGAGCCAAAAAAATACAAAGCCTGGATGGACAATTGGCTGCCCAACAAAGCTTTTCTGGAGCGATGGCAGCAGGTGACATGATTAATGACAACCGCCACTTGAACCGGCGAATTGAACAACAGGGAGAACTGGCTGGTAACACACTGCGGCAAATTGATTTTCCTAAGTTTGTTAAAGATTTGCTCAAGTCGGTTTTCGATGCTAACCTCCAGGTCACCCAAGACCAAATGAATTCCTATGTGGAGTTAGTTAAACAACTGACTAAGCCAGTTTCTGAGTTGATAAAGACTATTGATGACGAATCTGCCAAGCTGTTTTTAGCTGAAAAGTTCAGTGATAAATTCCAGATATTAGCTAGTTCTACTAATTCCGGTGTGATAGGCTTTGATGAAGGGAATAGTGGAAAGATGCAATTGGCTGATAAGGATGGAAATGAAATAGACAAAGCAGAACTTGAAGGCGAGATTGCTAGAGCTAAGTTAGAGATTGTGCGGCAGAATCAACGCTTGCTAGAAGAAATGCTGTTAATGGGCGTGAACCGCATGGTCGTAGAGAACGGTAAAATTAAAGCTTCTGTTGATTTCAATATCACGGCAAAGGAAAACATTAGAAAGTCGGATAACGCCCACGAGCAAAATATTCATTCACAAGGTAGAACTGACAATTATGGAGGAGGTGTTTCATTTCTTTCTTGGTTGGGAGTCAGATTTGATGCTGGGACTCAAACCACTGACACCCACACTAATATTGCTATTTCAACGGCTAATGCAAACAGTACCTCTACAACAGATTCATCCACTAAGGTACATGGGGAAGTAGAAATTAATTTCAAATCCGACTACTTCAAACTTGATAACTTTAAAGATATTTTGCAACCATCAGGGCAGCGGAACCAAGACAAAAAATCGCCCGGAGGTAGCAACGCTGATGGTCAAGCATCAGAATCGGCTGAAACCGTTAGTTGATGGAGTTGCAAGCGATGGCATTAGCGTTTTTGCAATTTCAAAGTAGTGATGAAATTCACAACCGCTTTCAAGTGGATCTGGGTACAAACACATTTTATTTCTATACCATTGGGGACGGGGAATTAGTTCATGCTAAAGGGCTGACGCTGATAAAAAATCCTAAATCTACTTCTCCTTTGATTGGCCCTCTGCCAGAAAGTAATTTAGGACGGACTGTTCTCGAAGTACCAAAAAAAGACTTCGATTGCCAAAACAGATTTATTCAAATCACTTCTTTTAGAACCCAGACGCAAGAGGGACCTGCCGTTTCTGATATTGTGGAAGTGTTGGCAACTAACCCCCCTAATAATGATGATTTGCCTATTATGTCTTCCAGTGAGACTGCTGTGATGGAAACACCAACTGTTACTGATTCCGATCGACGAACAAATCCGCCCGTTGTGGAAACTGTGCCATTTGCTTATCAGGAGCAGACTCCTGTTAGCGAGGCCATGTTTTTGGGTACGCTAGCTAGTGTAGTCTCTGGAGTGGCTAGCAGACTTTTACCTACAGTCGCAAAAGCTTTGCCCCATGTTCTTCCGGCTATTGGCAGCTTTTTAGGTGGGGGGTCTAGCAACGGTAGTGCAGCGGCTCAAACAAATGGTGCTGATAATGGAACGGCTATTTTAGCTAAATTGCTTTCTGACCAGGAAACAATCAAGCAACTGACAAGCTTGTTGCAGAAAAAAGCCAAGAAATCTAAAAGCGATGATTCCGTAACTGAAACCTTAGCTAAATTGCTCAAACAAGCTGCCCAAGTTGCCCAGGGACAATCAGCGGATGCGGATAGCGAAACCGCCGGGGCGATGAGTCTGGATATCAGCGAACAACAGGGGTTGGTTGATGTAGTCCGAGCATTTACGGTTGAGTCGGGGAGTAAATGGGAGGATGCTAACCATCCCCTGCTGCAAAGTTTCTCAGCAATGACCAATTTGATGCTGGAAAACCCTAAATTACTGTCAATGGCGGCTTCATTGGATAGCAACGGGACAAGGACTGTCCATCACAGCGCCCGCCATTTCAGTCAGGGGTTAGCTGCGCCTACCCAAGTGCCGGATTTTGAACGGGTGGATGGGGTGCGGTTGCAATTTGCGGATCTCAGACCTCAGATGATTCGGGGGCGATTGAAGGCGCTGTATCGCTGCGACGCGGATGTGGCATTTCCTTTGATTGTGAATACGCCTCGGACGATTAGCAGAGGGGAACTGCACCTGTTAGTTACCGATGCGACGACTTTGCAAATTTTGATTGAGGATAGATATCAGGTTGAGAATGTTACTTCTGGCAGGTTAGCGGCAGTACCGAGGCTGAGTTGGCGGCAGTTGTCCAGGCTGAAGCCGCATGAAGATTATATTGTTTCTGTGGCTTTGGTGTGGGTGGCGAAATCGAAAACCAGTCAGGTGCAAAAGCAATTGGGCAGCAATGCGACGCAATTGGTTAACTTTACCAGGGAATATTGCTTTGACCGCATGGGCAATGCTGGGGAGGTGATTCCCCTCAACGATGTGGAACAGCACCGCGCCTACTGGCACAAGGTTTGGCACGGCAATTTTACGGAAAATATGCGGCGGATAACCTGGGATTGCAAGTATTACTTTGCCCTGGAACCAGAACGCAACAGCAACGCCAGGATGGAAACAGTCAGCATTATTGACGACCAAGATTTTACCCGTCAATCGGGGCGGATGAAAACGGGGTTAATTATGAGTCCCTATGAATTGAACGATTTAATCGGGAAAATTTCCAGCTATCCCCAACTGGAAGAAGCGGAATTGGCGGCGCTGATATCTTCGGAATTTAAGGATAGTTTTAGTCAAGTGGCACAAAACAAAGTACAATTTGAAGGGCATCGGGGGGATGCGGTGGCACTGTGGGCGTACCCGGAAATGAAGTTGCAGCAAGTGGTACTGAAAAAAGTGGAACAGACAGATGGGAATGGGCAGGTGATGCAATTGTCGGAGCATTTGGTTTATTTTCCTGTTCCTACGGTGGCTCACTTTATTGGAGTGGGTGCATAAAACAAAACTGGTGGTTTATCAAAAATTATATCAGTTAGCTATTTCGTTAACGACTACTAATGATAAGTAATAGGAGGCAGTATGGGTTATCTTTCAGTTCAATTTATTGCATACGAAATTAATACATCACCCAAACATGAATATGACTCAAATATGATAGCTATTGTGCGAAATTCTTATGAGGCATATTTTACAACTCAATTGAGTCAAACCAACAGTTTACACTTACTAGATTTCTATGTAAATTCTTGGACTAATTACTGGTTTCAGTTATATGGTCATTTATATATCAAAAAAAATTATGCAGGATTATCAAATTTACAAGATGACATTCAGGCAAGAATTGCTTTAATTAAGCGAGCTTTAGAGATTGCTTTTTCAAAAGCAAGTACAGATAAATCTGTCCTCAAGGTATTTATGGTTCCTGAATTTTTTTTTCGAGGTTCAGAAGGTGCATATTTAGTAGATAATGTAGAATTAATAGCTAGCAAATTGTCAACATTAGTTGAGGACTCGCAATGGCAAGATTGGTTATTTGTCTTTGGTACAATTCTTGGTTTTTGCGAACAATATAATTCTACAGACAAAATAGTCTTTAACTATTCCCTGATTCAAAAGGGAGGATTGAAAGTGTTTAAAAAAAATTTGCCAAACCTTCAATCACGACTAGGCTCAAACGAAAAAGTATTACGAGAAAATGAGAAAACATTGGAAGGAATTAATAAGCAACTAACAAAAACTATAGAAGAAAAAAATAATAAAAAAATTAAAATATCTAGAAAAACAAGTCTTGAACAAGAAATAAAGCAAATCAATCACTCAATTAAAAATCTTGAGAGGGAAATAAAAAGATATAAAAAATTAGTTTCTTCTGATAAAGAACAAATAAAGCTTATTGACAATAGGTTTAGCCTTATTGTACAAAAAGAATTTAAATCACCTATTGATTTTATACAAAAGAATGAACTTAATTCAAATTCAATAAATAAGCTGAACCATGATGATGTAGTACACGACGACATCTCTTTAGCAGAAGCAAAGCCTCGTTCAGAAGACAAAAAAGTGCCTTACGACCCTTTTTCCGTATTTCAGTACAATAATATCTGTTTTAATGGTACACCCAAACCAATTGTCTTTGGATTAGAGGTTTGTCTAGATCATGCTAAAGGGCGCTTAAAAAACTCACAGCATTCTGCAATTGATATTCACTTAATCACATCCTGTGGCATGACAATTTATGAAAATTCCATCGCCTCTAAATCGGGTGGCTACGTCTTCTTATGCGATGGTGGTGATTACGGTGGCGTTCAAATTACTAAATATAATCCAAGCACTAAGAACTGGGAAAATTTTCTCCGTACAAAGTCCGTCTCCACGAATAATGGGACTACAACCTTTCTAGAAAATATTCCTCAAGGTCTTCAGCCCGAAAATGTGGATCTAAGCCCGCTGACACTGGATGGTTCAAGCAAAAAAGTAGATATTAGAGACATCTACGCCAATGGTGCAGGAAAAGTTTGGATTTGTTTGCCACTGTTTCTTGATGTGCCTCAACCAGTTCAGTCGTTTGGCATCATGCAAAGTTTATTTCCTTATGTAGCATCTAGCTTAACTGTAGCCTTCTCCGACGAACCCATCCTCCTCAACGGTATGAAAGTCCTCTTCGACAACCCCACACCAACCACCCCCGTCACCCTACAACCCAAGCAAAGGGGAACGAACAATGGACACTGAGACAATTGCAAATACCCCACCAGAACCGATCGCTCCTTTAGGTGCAGATTACTCTTTAGGCAGCAGGAAAGCAGGGGAGCAGGAGAGCAGGGGAAGCGAAGAGAGTAACAATATCCTCACCCCCTTAGCCCAGGTCATCGACAAACTGGTAGACTACGGCGACCCCCTAGAAGACCCAATCACCGGACAGGCACTCAAAATTAGCGAAGTCAAAGTCGCCATGCCTCTAGAATTGCGGGTGGAACCCAAAGCAGCCGCAGGAGTTGCCCTCAAAGCCTCCGCACCCACGCAAAAAACCGAGACAACAATCATGCCCGTGTTTCATCGCCTGACATTGCGGATTGTAATTAACGATCGTGAATCCTAAAAATCGCCCCTGGAATTTAAATTCCTTCCTCGATTCCCTGATTGAGGAACTAGAAGACGCTCACGAGATGCTGTCAGTCAAAGGACTCAATCGCAAACTCAGTTACATGGTGCAAGATGTAGCGCTAGATTTGCAACTGTTTCCTGAATTTGACGGCGATAAAGTCTATTTTACCACCGCTAAACCAGGAGAAACCGGAGCAGCAAAACTCTCAGTCAAGCTAGGTTCCATCCGCGACCATCAAATTCGGGAAATGGCAGAACTTGAATACGATGATGGATTCCACATCGATCGCGTCAATTTGCCAGAACCCACTAAAAAAGAACTGAAAAAAATTGGCATTCAATCTGTACGCGAACTGCGGGACACAATTGAAAATCGCCAAGTGAAACTTGACTCAGCTTTGAAACAAACTGTCGATTACCAGCAACTGGCCGCAGCAGTTAATAAATTTTATCGCGGACAACAACCGCCCGCAGTTTCTAAAGCTAGTTTGACCAGGGGGAACGGCAAAGCAGTGATTACTTTGCAAGGGGAAAATTTAGCAGACGTACCGCAATCTATAAAAAATTTAGCAACGGCACAATCTCTAAAGCAGTTTCCCACCGCCACTTTAGACGGGGAAAAAGTCGAGGTGATTTCTGCCAATATTAATGAATTAAAACTGCAACTGGAGGAAAACCAAATTAAAGGCAAAACTCAACAGCTAAAAGTTGCTCTTGACCCTTACGCCGTCATCTCCATGAATCTGAAATCCTGAACGTAAGCCTCTATGCCAGACTTCGATGTTAGCAGCGATCGCCCACCAGCACTCTCTCAAGAGTCGCTAGAGCGATCGCGCCCATCCCTGTCTGATAGCAGCTACCCCCTTCAGTACCGGGGAAACAACCGACTCCTCGCCCTAGAAGCCGAGTTGCGCCAAAAACGACAGGCAATTCAAGATCCGGTTGGTCACTTAACTGATGGGTTTGACTCCTCGCCAACCCCTCCCCTGAGACGAGAGGGGCTTTCCGGCTACTCTTTCCCTGCGAAGGAAGCGGGCTGGGGGGTTAGGGTTTCCGACAGACAAAATTTCCCTCAAGCACAACCAGCAAATCCACCTCAGTACCAGCCAACAGGACGCAATCGGTGGCTGGAATTGGAAAGAGAGTTGCAATCTCGCCGGCAAAATAACAGTCTACCGCAGAGCGATCGCCCCTCCATCCCCGCGCCTCCCAGCCCAAAACCCGCCATCCAAAGACAGGTTTTCGACTACAACGAACCGATTCGCCTGCAATATCATTCCAACAGTTTTCCCCGCGCCGATCCTCCCACTAGCGATCGCGCCCCGCCCCCTCAAGAAGTCCCTGCTGTCAGCCCCACCTGGCAAGTCGCAAATTCTCAGGATGAAGTAAACTCTGAAGCGATATCTACCCTACGGGAACCTCTTCGAGGAACGGTAAGCTTCGCTAACGCGCCTCCTCCAGACAACCAACAGCCCCCAGCCGTCCCAGATACCGAGAAACCGCCCGCCCCCAAATCGCCCACCTTGGAGGAATTAGCCGCTGCATTACTAGAGATTATCAACCAGCAAACCCGCCCACCCGTCGAAGTTTCCACCAGTTCCGCCAGTCCTTCACCCCCCCAACCGGAGATAAATGCTAATTCACGCAACGCTGTTAGTCAACAAATGGGCACAGATATGCCCTATGCTACCGTGTTTGACTTGGGAACGGTTGAATTGGAATTGGAGCAACTGTTTGATACATTCGATCGGGAAATCGAAGAGACAGAACAAGCAAACGTTGTCGATTTGGAACAGCGATTTGATGAATTCGATCGCGCTTTGGACGCACAACAGTCAGACAGCCCGGTTAAATCTAAACCCGCCAGTCAAACTAAGCGATCGGGTTTGGGCTTTGCCCCCAAAAAACCGTAAATATGAAGATAGTTTTGTAAATTTTATGGCATCTGCTTAGACAATATAGAGAGCCAATAAAACTCTCAAAAAAATTACTTTAATTTGAAGACGTTAGAAACTTTAATGGAGGTGCTGTGATGGTGAAATCTAATAAAAAACCTAATCGCCTAGCTGAATTAGCAAAGGAACTGAAAGAGCAACCCGCGCAGCAACAGCCTCCTCCAATATCTGAGCCACAACAACCCTCTACTTCTGGGGGGTTGTTTGGATTGGCTCAACGGCTGGCAGGGCAAACCAAGACACAACCCCAGGCATCGCACCCCGAACCCAGCCAAGCTCTATCTTCTGCCAAGACAAGCAAATTGTTTGCACTAGATAAGCAGTTACACGGCAAGCCAAACCAGCCAGATTCACAACCGCAACCTCAATCTGAAGTCTCTCAAGCCCAAAGCTTCGATCGGAACGAGCCAATTGTAGTGCAGTCTCGCGATCGAGAAACTGTCGAAGCTTTCGATTGGAACGAGCCAATCGTCTTGGAATCTCCCCATCAAGAATCTGCCGAAGCTTTTGATTGGAACGAGCCAATTGTATTGGAATCTCCCAGTCAAGAACCTGATTTATCGGAACTGTCTACCGCCCAAGCTGTTCAACGTTTGCCTCTGGGCAGCTATCTATTAGAAAGTCTGGAAAATCCCACCCAGGCTTTTGCTGTGGAGCCATTTGAATCATTCCAACCTCCTGTTACCTTTGCTGTAGAAACTCAGTTTGGTGCTGAAACTGTCCCTGTCGCTTCACCGTCTGCCCAACCAGAGACAACATCAGAGCCACCTCCATCCCCTCCCTTAACCCACACTCAAGTCACTGAGCCCAAACCGGCTTCTTCTGAGCCAGTGACAAAAGTTTCTCCACCTCCAGAGTCTCCGCAGACTGACGCTAATGCGGTAAGCGTTAGCGAAGTCTGGGGCGATAGCACTATAGCGATGCCGAAGGCGATCGCTCAAAAACCCGTGACGCCAGACAGCGAGGAGCCACAACCGCCAATAGATGCGAAAGCTTTGGCAGTTGAGCTACTCAACCTACTTCAGACTAAACAGGCAAGTCAGGCACAAAACCAATCACCAGCGGCTGCTTTGGGGCTAGAAATGCAGGATTCTATGCCATCGAATCCCCTTAGCGAAGCGACTGAAGAATCTAACCCGGTTTCAGCCATCGTGGTTTCTTGCTTTGATGAGTTAGACAAACGCCTGGAAGCGGAAAAGCATAAGGAAGAGGCGATTTCTTCAGCGCTAGGGGTAACTGAGGCACCGCTTAAACCTACTACCCCTACTGTGGTTTCCCCCTTCGACGAGCTCGATCGACGCTTGGAAAAGGAAAAGCAACGGGAAAAAGCGAGCGATCTGGCCCAAACTGTAACAGAAGCCCCAGCTAAACCTGTTACTGTACCCGTGCTTCCTTTATTTGACGAGTTAGACAAACGCCTGGAAGCAGAAAAGCATAAGGAAGAGGCGATCGCGCAGGCACAAGCTGTAATAGAAGCCGAAGCTAAACCTGTTACTGTTACAGTTCTTCCCTCATTTGACGAGTTAGATAAGCGACTGGAAAAGGAAAAGCAACGGGAAAAAGCGAGCGATCTGGCCCAAACTGTAACGGAAGCCGAAGCTAAACCCGTCATTGTATCCGTGGTTTCTTTATTCGACGAGTTAGACGAACGACTGGAAGCCGAAAAGCAGCGGGAAGCGATCGCGCAGGCACAAGCCGTAACAGAGCCAGAAGCTAAACCCGTCACTGTTACCGTCTTTCCTTCTTTTGACGAGTTAGACGAACCAGTGGAAGTGGAAAAGCACGAGGAGGCGGCGAGCGATAGCCAACAGGCGGTAAATGAGTCAGCACTCAAACCCACCACTATTAATACAGTTGCCCTATCCGACGAATTGGATCAACGTCTGGAAGAGGAAAAGCAGGAGAGCGTTCCGATTCTTCCCCCTGGTGGCGCAGACTTGACCGGCGTGGATTAATTGTCACAGGAAAAATGTATCAGAGAACAGGCGATCGGGTCGAACCCCAGGGGAAGACTATCCTTACTCCATGCGTCAGTATTCTTGTTCTTGTCGGGCATTTTTGATGAGCCTACCCAATGAGATTTTGCACTGCTGCATAATCAGTAGCCAGGAGCGACCCGGTAAAGGGCTTTATTTACGACGAACCAATCGAATTTCAGCTTTGATGATTTCAGTTTGCTCTTTGGTTAAGAGAGTGAAATCTTCTTCTTCGAGCGAAGTGCCTAAAATCACAACTTGACCGTGGATTATGTCTCCATTACAAGTTTTGCAAGTAGAATTTATCTCTTTCCTTAAAAACTCATCCTCACAAATCAACCTAATTGCCTGATCGCTGAAACTGTTATAGGAAGCAACTTCAATGTAAGCAGATTAACCTGGATTTCCTACTAAATTTTGCATTTCTGCAAGAGTCAGCATTTCTGCCGATTCTCTGATTTCAAGCCTTTTCGAGTTCACTAAACAGTAAAACATTTTTAATGACGGAGCGATCGTCAATTATGCTATATCAATCTCACAAACAGGACTTACGCAAGCACACTATATGTAGCGTGCCAAGAAAGAGCGATCGCTGGAGATATTTAATAAAGCGAGCGCCATTGAGGTCGAAAATTTAACTTCTAAAAAATCACCTAATTTGCTGTTAAGCAGGTGTCAGCTTGAGAGTTGGAGTTCTAAGTTCCTTTTCAGATATTCAGACAATAATTCATGCTTTAACTGGTAGAAATTTTTACCTACTAAATAGGGCTTGCTGAATAATCGATCGATTTCTGGCGAGCGGGAGTGATCGATATATTCAAGCAGCGTTAACGATGAGTTTTTCCTGGTTTATTTTGAGTGAGACATAAGCGCAACTTATGTTAAGTCCAAAAACAGGCATTGTTTGATCCGCTCGACATAAAAACACATAAAAAACCCGGCGCCACCAGGTAGAAAGGTTCATGACTAAAAAAGTGATAGCAATAGTTGTTTGTGAAGTATTATCAAGTTTTGCCATGATACGATTGAGACCGAATCTTCGTTTACCTTCCCCGAATTTACCCTCAATCGCATTCCTAATTCTGTCATCTTCCAACGCTTGCCTCTTTTTTTCTTTGCTGACATTTGCTGGGGGTCTCCCTAGGAGTGGTCCACTGATTCTAATGCCTTTTTCATGACACCAAGCTCGGTTTTCTCTGGTTCGATAAATCCGATCTGCATGAACGGACTCTGGATAATATCCTGTGAACCTATGATATGCTTCTACTTGGGCTTTCAAGTCCCCTGATTCGTTAAAGTTATCCCAGCTCATCCGGTCTAAAAATACATATCCTTCAAAACAACTGGCTGATAGTTTAGCTCGCCTCTCTACACTTTTCCCTGCTTTCCCTCTGACAATGGGACGGATATGGGGTTGACTTAAACTTACTATTCTCTCCTCAATGCTCTGTTTATTGTTATCAAATAACCATTGCTGTTGGCGATAGACTTCTGTGAGGACTAGCAAGGTTTTATATTGCTTTTTGTTCAGACCTTCTAAGGTCGCACCTGACTCGATTAGCTGTTCAATATGAGCTAAGTTTCTTTTGATGTATTGAAGTTGTTTTTTAATTGCCTGTCTTCTTTTGTTGCGGGTGGGTCGTCTTTGTTTGGCTACTGCTAAGTAGTCTTTTCTTGCTAGATTACGGTAGGTTCTTGGTTTTTTATGGATTTTTTCTTTGATTTGTTTATACAGGATGTCTAGGATTTTTTCTGTATGAACTCTGGCTCTGTTTAATAGTCCTAAGTCGGTCGGATAGGTAATATCGGCGGGAGCGCAGGTTGCATCTACGATTAGTTTACCGCGATTGGTTGACTCATTTTTGGCGTCCGAATCCTTTTTTTTTTCGGGTTGGATTGGGGTAATTTCTCGCATCTTTTCGACCATGCGTTCGTTGACTTTATTAATTAGGTTGGGACTAATTCTTTGGCGAAAGTGCACTAATAAAGATGGGTCAAATGGTAGTTCGTTGCTGTAGCTCGATTGACCGATGAAGTATTGTAGATAGGGGTTTTCCCGGATCTGTTCTACTACTTCGCGATCGCTAATTCCTAATTTTTCTTTGATAATTAATGCCCCCAATGCCATCCGAAATGATTTAGCCCTTAAGCCTTTTTCTGTGGGGAAGTTGGCCGCATATTCTGATTCAAATTCAGACCACGGGATTATTTGGGCCATTTTTACCCAACGGTTGTCAGCAGACAATTTAGACCCGTTGGCTAGTTCAAAGTCTAAGGCTGGGAGGAGAGCAAGCTCAGCTTTCTTGTACACGATCGCAGGTGGTGATGCACGGGTTTTGACCTATTTTACCTGTTTATCTTGCACTTTACTCTCGATCGCGCGATCGTATAACCGCGCCGTGTAACCTTTCTGCACTTATCCAGCAAGCCCTAAATAGGCGTTTTTTTTAAAGAAAGTCCAGAGTAAAACTGCACAAGCAATATGATTTATTTGTATTTGAGATCGACGACATTGGCAAGACTCAACCCGGTCAATAGTTTTAGTTCACGATGGAATTACTCAATTTTCCAACGCTATGAATTAAACTCTTTTTACCCCCGTTATTGAATTTTGATTTATGTCATTTTTGGCGACATACAGCAGATTGCAAGCTTATAGATGACAGTAATAGCATTTAGTAAACCAGTTTTTTAGATGTTGAGGATTTATTAAATCGAGTGATGCGGCAATTAAGGTATCAATCATTTTTGTTGTAGTTGGAGAAAACCTACGCAGAAAAGATTTAAGTTGCGATCACCATAATTCAATGGGATTAAAATCAGAAGAATACGGTGATAAGTTAATAATACTTGCACCAACTGCTTCAATCATCGGTGCAATAAAAGCCATTTTATATTGGTGGTAAATTATCCATTACTACTACCGCTTTCCCCGAGTTCCAGCAATAAAAACTTTAAGGGTAAACACTTCAAAAGCCTTGCCATCCATTGAGTCATTTATTGTCATTAATGCCACCAGTTTCTTAATACTAATAGCTCCAATTGCGGTTATTTTTACGCCGACCGTAAAATGGTTTTATATCGGATACTCTGGTAACATGAGGCGATCGAGCATATTTGTTAATCAAAAAATAAAAACCTATTTAATCTATAAACACCAGGTTTTCGGGATGTATAGTTTTCACTTTGTCCCAGTATTTTCCTCTTAATTTTTGCACCCGTTCTGTCGCCGCTTGACTGCTTCGTAGCGTCTTTTTTTTGGTTAGTCCCAGCCTTTTTAATTCTCGACACATCGTACTAGGACTTATCCACTGTCCGTAAATATTTCCCCAGTATTCACAATATTCTGACAAAGTGCTATCTGGATATTTTTCTACCAGTTCATGAAGTTGACGCTTAATATCCATTCAACTCACGTTAGAGACTTCCACCTTGACGCAAGGGTTGAATGTCTCCTGTAATTTGTTTGCGTTTTAGCAGTCGTTCGACAATCATATTTACTCACATCAAATCTAGCAGCTAGTTTTCGTGCTTGATGTGTTACCCTGTTCATAAGCTTTGACTACTTTTTCTCGCTTGCTCGATCGGTAATGGTTTCATTACTGCTACTGCTATACTTATTTTAAGTGTACTCTATTTATACCAATTTACTATGAAGCTGCATTTAATATAACGCTAAGGATATAGTTCCAACAACAAAGACATCAGCCTCATTTAGTGTATCTTCATAGTGAATTGGTATTACCTACAATCTGCTGTATTAGTGGCAGTTGTATCTATTCCTACTTCAATACCGTTTAATTTAAAGCGAACATCGGTATTCATATTGCTATAGACGAGCGAGCGAACTGTTATTGTTGTAGGGATTGTGAGAAATTCTCAGATTTATCTAGCAACAAAATTTGTAATTATAATTGATATTTTCACACTTCTGTAAATTAGAGAAATGTGGAATTTTTTGCTCGACAAAACTCTAAGTATGTAAGAGTTATTAGTGCAGCCCATCAACAATTATGTCATAATGAGTTTTGTACAGAACAGAGATATTCCTATGAAACTGCATTTTCCAGGAATGAATCCTTATCTTGAAAATCTTGCTTTGTGGTCAGAAGTTCACTCCTGGCTGATTATCGAGTTGGCCCGATCGCTTAATCCTTCACTCATACCCAAATACCGAGCTGCTGTAGAAAAACGGGTTTACATGGATTCTCTACTGGTCGGTATTCCAGATGCCTCGGTTTTTCAACAAAACCCTGAAACCTCGGGAGCCCCGAATCGTGTAACAACTGGGGTTTTAACTAAACCAATTCGAGTAACATTGCCCCTGACTGAAGAAATCACAGAACGCTATCTAGAGATTCGGGAGGTCAAGACTGGGAAGGTGGTAACGGTTGTAGAAGTTCTCTCACCCAAGAATAAACGAGTGGGTGAAGGTCGAGACAAATACCTAACCAAGCGACAAAAAGTTCTCAACAGTGCTACTCATTTGGTTGAAATCGATCTGCTGAGAACGGGAAACTTTATGCCAATGACAGAAGGGATTCTCACGGACTACCGGATTCTAGTCAGTCGCGCTAATCTCCGTCCTGAAGCTGAACTTTACCCGTTTAATGTAACCGAACCGATTCCCCAATTCTTGTTTCCTTTGCAGCCACCAGATGAAGAACCTGTTGTGAATTTAGCTGAGATTTTGGAACAGGTTTATCAGGAGGCGGCTCTAGATTTGGCAATCGATTATTCCGTACAGCCCGTCCCACCGCTGAGTGAGAGTGACTTTCTTTTTGTGCAGTCTTTGGCAGAATCATCGGAAAGCTAACGCTTTTCGACGCTGTTGTGCTTTTGCAGCCCCCTGTGTGGCATCCGCTTCCTCGCTAGCCTGGTTATCGCTATAGCTTTTTCGAGCTTTTTCAATTTACGAAAGTTGCTTAAATTCACAAGTGAATTTTCTTAGTAATAGCAAGCTGTTGGTTGTGAAAGTTTCATTCTCAATGGCCGACTGTTAATATCCTGATTGAAGCAGCGCTCCAGAGAGCAAATCTGTTAGTTTGAGTGTAACAGCCCACTGGTTTAAGTAAGCGAGATCGAGTCGTTCCCCTTGCACCTTCAAAACTCCCAACACATCCCTCCACTGCTTTTGGGAACCGCCAGGAATTAGTTTGTACCAACTGAGTTTTTGCAGGACGATATCTTCGGGCGAATAAATGTAGATTCCCTCCTCTGTTAAGCCACTAACAGGGTAAAGTTGGCGACGACTCATCACCGAAGTGGAAAAAGGGTCATCGCTGCCCATCACAAAAATATCCGCTTTCTCCATAGAAGGCAAATATATCACATTGAAAGATGATTCGCGGGGCGATATTCTTGACTTAGCAATTGCTTCATTCACAGCAGACTCGCTGATGTAAAACTCGCCTGACATCGCATCAATTAGTCTCCGTGCTGTTTGCGCTTCCAGGTCAATCACTAAGTCCAAATCTTGCGTAGACCTGTTCTCTCCCAGCAGCGAACTTGCCACCGAACCGCCCACCACATAGGGAATATTCAGCGGTAGCAAGATGCTGGCTATTTTTTGCGCTAATTCGATCGGATCTGCAATCACGAGTTCACCCCAATCTTTACTGTCTGATAAAACTTCTATCCACTCAGCACCCAAGCACCTTTTAATAAATTGTTGCCGAACTTTTGCCTCAGTAGCATTGGGATACTGGCTCTCTATTCCTAATATTGCCAACCTTCGCACCGCTTGATTGAAAGCGCAAGTCCGTTGTACTTTTTGTTGGGGCGTTAACTGCCGCAATAGCTGAAACATCAACACGTCAGCCTCAATGCTGGTATCGATTGATTGTGGCTTGTATCCTGACTTAACTGTGACTGTTGGTATTGGCGGCATGATGCAATGGAGATCGAGGGTATAGATTCCACAATTGTATTACAAAGTAAAAGTTTTTCATGCCGTGCAAAAAAAGTGATATCTTTGATGTACGAACTGGTGCAACAACAGGTATATGCGATCGCAAGACGTAATTAATTTAATTTCTGTTCTAAATTAAAAGAAATTCCACAAACTGCATTTTCGATGTTCTCCTGTGAAGGCGTCCGTATTTCAAATCCATGCTTCTTGTACCATTTGACAAGGTTGGGATTGTTGTTGATGTTTTCTTGAGTTAGAGAACCGCAGATTCGCCTAATTCCCCGCTGACGAGCTTTCTTTATCGCAAACTGCAACAGGTGAGTTCCCAGCCCCCTGCGACGGTAATCGATTGATTTGGGTTCAACTAGCAGCCTCAAAAGAGCTGCCCCTAAGTGTTCTGGAGTGTGAATTACATCGTCGCGAATCAAGATATCGCCTATCACCAATTTATCGGGCGGATACAAAACGCATTGAAGCATACCAATTGCGGTGTTGCGGTACAGGAGTTTGGCAGTGAAATATTGGTCTTCGTCCGGGTCTACTTGCAGTCGGTATTCTCGTCTGCAGGCGATCGCGAACCATCATTCGAGCGATGTTTTTCGATGAACTTTCCAACATTATTTATTTTTAGAGTCCCTGAACCGATTATCCCTCACCTCGGATGCGATCGCCTTTTCTTTCTCTTTGACCCCGTTCACCCGCCGCATTAAGAAATACCCCCGACGGATGCAGTAATGCAGTATTTGTGGCAAACTCTCAGGTGTCGGGTCGGTATAGAACCCATTTGACATCTTTTCTTAAAAAATAAGGCAGACAAACAAGTCGTCTCACATAACTCAATAGCCACAAGACGAGAAATCATGGGGCAATGGTGGCAAAAGATCCCAAATCGATATCGCACAGGGCTTACGCTTACAGCAATAGATCTCAAATGGGTTCTATAAGCGTAAGTTCCGCTCGCGTGACAAAACTAAATACTTTATTTTTGATGAAAATGTAAATTCTCCGTCTCCCAATTACCCCACTGCAAACTCAGTAAATTGACGCACGTAAGGGGCTTTAAAAGCTAAAACAATATCTTCCTTGGGAACTCCGGCGGCTACTAACTCATTCGCTATTCCCGCTTCCGTTCTATCCCTCTGAATCCAAAATTTACCATCTTTTATATCGACGTGAATCACACAGCCGTAAACCCGTTTTTGCTCGTCCCAGCCCAAATGAACTACATGATAATGCTCCCGTTCGGTATCAAAAAGTAATTGAACTTCTGTTTCAGTATCCAAGTCATTCCTTGAGTGTTGAGACAGAATTGTTTGGATTAATTCTCTGTAGTTTACTCTTTCCATAAAAGTATCCCCTCTTGAATAGCATCAAAAATGAGTAATTTGAGCTGATGCTCTGCGATTAATTCTTGAATAAAACGATTGCTGAAAAAATCATTATACACATCTTGGTTTATTGCTAAATACAAAATTCTGTTCGGTTGTTTTTTTCTCAGGGCAGAACGATAGCTGAGAAATTGACCCAAAGCTATATAAAAGCTGGCTAAATCAGATGCACCGATAAAAGACTTAATCTCTACAGCAATTTTGAAGCCATCTTTCTCTGCTGCTAAAATTTTCTCCCCTGCTAAGTCGATAAAAAAATCAAGTTCCTCTACCTTGATAAAAAGAGGATCGTGAGTGATGATCCATCCCTCTTTTTCTAAAGCTGAACGAACAGCATTGTGAAAAATATCTTTAGCTGACATATCATAGCCACGAAAATGCTTAACCGAGCAGTATTGATTGCCATTCCGCCATCATATCATTACAGCCATTGGCGATCGCACTCCCCAAAAATTCCCCCCACTTCGCATAACTCTCCCACCCACCAGCTATAAAGCAATATCAGGCGATTCCACAGCAAGTAGCCCAAAAAAACAGACTAAAGCTGCATAAAGGTGTTCTTCTTCTACGAACAGGAGCAAACACACGAGTCCGTTCCCAGACGGCGAGGGCTCTCCGAGGGAGGAGCCAAATCGATCGATATTTTGCGCCGTTAAAGGCGTAAAATTTAGTATTTATAATATCACTTTGAAAGAGTAAATGCTCAACTTACTTGGAGAGCAACAGCCCGAAACCTTGAATCTGCGCTGTCCAGTACCCCTGACTCAGCATCCAGCAGCAGTGTACCTCGACAGTTTGGGGAGCGAACGGTCAAAGGCAACCATGAGAGAAGGACTCAATATCATGGCCCGGATGCTGACGGGCTCTGAGTGTGACGCAATGACTTTGAATTGGGCGGCATTGCGCTACAGACATACGGCGGCTCTGCG
>NZ_JAUBUC010000063.1:0-41017 GCF_036705285.1 Microcoleus sp. B4-C1
CGCCCGTCCAAAAAGGACGGGCGGGACGCCCATCCCACAATAACAATTAAAATTGTAAGTTATTTAATTCGCGATCCGATGAAGGCAGATGCACGCAGAGGAACGCAGATACATTTCAAGATAGGAGAGCAAAGAATAGCTTCAATTCAAGTCTAATATTTATCGGTTAAATCCTGTAGATTGCTCGTTGCCGAACTTCCTTTTTTCCCCAAAAATTATGAGCCCTGAGTTTTGGATTCCAAGTTTATCAAAAAACTCAAACCTCAAAACTCAAGACTCAAAACTCTCTCAGCCTAAAAGCCGATCGATTCAGTCGATCGCCCGACACAAATAATCGCATCAGGGCAGCATCAATTACCGGCGACGGGGAACCATCGTGTCGATATTGATATTAGCCAGAGGCACGCGCTGGGGCGGAGTAGCAGGCATGGGCATATTGCGCGCCATACCCAAATAGTTCGACGGATCGCCAGCTTTCGGCTGCTGTTCTTGAGGAACAAAACGGCGGACACTTGTTTGCCAGATGATTTGCGGGAAGCCAAGCTGCGAACGGTGGTATTCGCTGTAGCGGGGCGTCTTCAAGTTGAAAGGAGTGTCTCCTCCAACTCGCTGAGGCAAAATTCGGCGCTGCTGGTAAGGTATTGTGTCATAACCGAACTTATCCAGGTACTCTTCGCTATTGACCAACTCGTCAATAAAGCCTTGAGGCCCCTTATTGGCTACGACGATCGACCAAGCAATCTTTTCGCGCTCGCTGTACACATCCCGACCCAAAATGCGCTGCACGCACATTTCTACAAATCGGTAATTGCTGTTAGTTTGATAATTCCGCTCCAAGAAAGGAGAAGAAGTCGCCAAACCGCGAATAAAGTCCCGCACAGTAATTTGGCCGAACTTGAGTTGCGACTCCAAAGACTTTTGGCGGTTGCTCTTGAGGATTTGGTGTTCGCTGTAAATCTGGCGATATCCAGCCCAAATCAAATTTTCCATGTCTCCAGACGAGAGCACATTTTCAGTTGTGAAAATTCTCGGCTGCTCGTCGCCGCCCACTTCATAACCAGCAACGCGCTGGTTTTGGCTCTTGGGGGCGTAGCTTAATAAAGGAAGCGCCACGTTAAAATCTCCGTTATCTCAAATTTCAGAAATAGTTGACACCGTGAGCTGCCAGCAAAACGGATACAACTAACCAACATACAGATTAGGGGATTCCCGCAATCTAAATCTGATTTTCCTGAATTTTTGCAACAATCTGTAACATTTGTTGACTGTTGTCAGTGGGCAGTTGGCAGTTGGCAGTGGGCAGTTGGCAGTTGGCAGATTTTAGTCAACCGTAAACAGTCAACCATAAACAGTCAACCGTTCACAGTCAAATAAATTACCAACCCAGAGCCGAATAAAACTCGCTGCCGGCCACTTGATCGGCGGCTGCTTCTGATGTTGCATCCGAGTCTGGTTGCACCCGAATTTCGGTACAAAAAGTCGATGTGCTGAAACCGCCAAAGCGCTTTACGGTACTTGTCCGCATCCGCACGTTCGGATTAGCAAACCAAAAACGCTCGATCGAACTCATCGTCTCGTATTCCGTAATCAGCAGCAGCCCATCCTCTTCATCCATCTCAAAACGGCCAGCCACCGGCACAATTTCCGCATAGCCCCGTTCGCGCAACATCAAGCCCTGCCGGGGATTTTCAGGATCGGGGACGATCGCGAACACCGTAGACCCTTTATGATTCTCATCATCCTTATCCCACGCCATCGAGCCGTGCCAAGTCACAAAAGCCCCCCCAGCAGCCCGGCTCGGATCGACTTCGTGCATCTTGCAAATATCGGCGACTCGCGCGTCATCCGCACCCAGCGCCGTTACCTGAATATTTGAATCCCCAATCTCCGCTTGGCGGAAAGCGAGGTGGTGAGTGCTGCGCTGAGAACGCCACTCCCCAGCACTGCTTTGAAAAAACTCCATGGCATCCATACGAACTAGCTCCTTTGGCTTAGGCTTCCCTGTCTTTACGCCTTTTTATGATAAGGCTCCCCTCACTTTGATGTACTTTTGCGACACAAATTAGTTTCAAAATGTCTACTTTGGACATATTGTCAAGGGAATGTTATGATAGTTTACAATGTAGGAGACACAACAAATCCTGCGAAAGGTCATTCCGATCAATTTCGCATTAATCTCAGCAAACTGGAGGAGCGATTTATGGATATGCCTACAACCAACCTCAGCATGGAACAGCAGTTCAAACTTCAAGTGCTGCGCGAAGAAGTCAAAAGGTTAAGCCAAGACCAAGCTCAGGAATACTTGCTCGAAGTTATGCGGCAAAGTATGGTCAAAGAAAACCTGTTCAAGCATTGGATGAAGAATATGTGAACTCTTCGAGCATTTCTTCACAACAATCAGTGGCTTGTATCTGCAAAAAGTACGATCGAGCTTTTAATCATAAAACGCAGAATCCCGCTTTCTCCAAGAAAGCGGGATTCTCAATTCAGGAAAGTTTTACGCAGTTTTTTTTGTCGCTACCAGACTCAGCAAATTAAATATTTTTAATCTCTTAGAAACAAACTTCGTTTGTGTAGCGACAGGTTTCAACCTGTCGGGGACTCAACCAAAACGACCGCTGACATAATCTAAAGTAGACTCTTCTTTCGGACTTTGGAAAATTATCTCAGTCTTGTCACACTCCACAAGATAGCCAAACCGCTTCCCATCGTCAGAAAGTTTAGCATTGAAAAAAGCAGTCAGGTCAGAAACCCTAGAAGCCTGCTGCATATTGTGAGTAACGATCACAATCGTATACTTCTCCTTAAGTTCCCGCATCAACTCCTCAATCTTAATCGTAGAAATCGGGTCAAGAGAAGCGCAAGGTTCATCCATTAACACTACATCAGGATTAATCGCGATCGCCCTAGCAATACACAAACGCTGCTGCTGGCCACCCGAAAGAGAAAAACCGCTTTGCTTCAACTTATCCTTCACTTCATCCCACAAATAAGCTTGGCGGAGCGATTTTTCCACCAGCTCATCCATATCCCCCTTATAATTGTTTACCCTCGCACCGTAAGCAATATTGTCATAAATCGACTTCGGGAAAGGATTCGGCTTTTGGAATACCATCCCAATCTTGCGGCGCACCTCTACAGCATCAATATCAGGAGCGTAAAGATTTTGATCGTAGTAATCAATTCTACCCTCTAAACGAAAACCGTTAACTAAATCGTTGAGGCGGTTAAAACATCGCAGAATTGTACTTTTACCGCAGCCAGACGGCCCAATCAAAGCAGTAATGCGATTTTTAGGAATCTCCATACAAACATTTTTAACCGCGTGAAAAGCGCCGTAAAAAATATTGATATTTTCTGTCCGTAAAATTGTTTCCGTTTGCTGGTCTAAATCCATCATCATACAGCTAATTATCCAATCGAATTTTACAAAATAACAAGAAGGCGAGACTGGGAGACACAGAAAGTAGGAGACGAAAGGAAAAACAGTTAAATTCATCCGTGTATCGGTGTCCAAATCCGTGTCGTGCCCTTCTTCCTTCAATAAACTTTTTGGCGAGTAGCCCAGCGAGAAAGAATACTCGTCAGCAAAACCATAATCACCAAAATCAAAGATGCCGCCCAGGCCAATTCTTTCTGTGCCTTAAAAGGAACCGTTGCAAAGTTGTACACCAAAACCGAAAGACTCGGAGTTGGCTTATCAAATCCAGCCGGCCAAAAAGGCGAATTCAGCGCCGTAAAAATCAAAGGAGCAGTTTCTCCAGCAGCGCGAGCAATTGCCAGCGTCACGCCCGTTAAAATAGCCGGAATTGCCGCAGGCAAAACCACCTGCAATACCGTCTGATAATTAGAAGCACCCACACCAACCGACGCCCATCTAATATCTTGCGGGACGATTTGTAGAGCTTCGTCAGTAGTCCGCACAATCGTCGGCAACATCAGCACAGCTAGCGCCGCACCCCCTGCAATTGCCGAAAAACCTCCCATATTTACCACGAACAAACCGTAGGCAAACACCCCTGCAATAATCGAAGGAACGCCGCTGAGGACGTTAGTAGCAAACCGCACCCAGCGAGCGATTTGGCCGCTGCTGAATTCCGATAAATAAACGGCTGCCAATACACCAAAAGGAACAGCAATTAAAGAAGCAATTCCCACCGTCATCAATGTACCGACAATTGCATTAGCAATACCGCCTCCCGATAGTCCGGGCGCCGGTGGCAGCTTGGTAAACAAGTCTAGATTCAGGCGATTGAAACCTTGAACGATGACGTAAGAAAGCACTGCAAACAAAGGCAAAAGACTAATTGCCAAACAGGCTCCTGCTAGTCCCGTCATCGCGATATTGAACAGCGATTGCGGAGTGCCTTTAACCTTCTTCAAACTGCCTGTATTCGAGGCATAAGGATTGTGATCTTCCGATGAGATATTTGACATAAATCAACACTGTATGGGAAACTGCGGCCAACTTTTAGTTGTACTTCGCTCTGACTTGAGAAACAATCCACTCTGCCAAAATATTAACAATCAGTGTCAGAATAAACAGAATTAGGCCCGTGTACATCAGAGCTGCTACTTGCAATCCCGAAGCTTCCGCAAATTGATTTGCCATCAAAGAAGCAATAGTATTTGCTGGAGCTAGCACAGAAAGACTTAACTGATTGGAATTGCCAATTAACAGAGTTGCAGCCATTGTTTCTCCCATAGCGCGACCGAGCCCAAGCATAATTCCGCCGACAATGCCGGAAAAAGCCGCCGGTACGAGCACTCTAAAAATTGTTGTCCAGCGAGTAGCTCCTAAACCCAGAGATGCTTGCCGTAATTCGGGCGGGAGACTTGCCAAAGAGTCGCGGGAGATAGCAGTAATAATGGGCAAAGTCATGACTCCCAAAATTACTCCGGCTGGTAACATTCCCGGGCCCACTGGCGGGGTGCTAAAAATCGGCAGCCATCCGAAAGTGCTGTTGAGAAACCTGCCGAGAGTGGTAATCAGGGGAATCAATACAGCAATTCCCCACAAACCGTAGACTACGCTGGGAATGGCGGCTAAAAGTTCTACTAAAAAAACTAAAGCTGTACGCACTGGCAGCGGCAAAAAATCTTCACTTAAGAAGATGGCAGTCCCTACTCCTAATGGTACAGCAATTAGGAGCGCGATCGCCGAACTGACGATCGTCCCGTAAATCATTGGCAGCGCACCGTACTCTTCCTTAACCGGATTCCAGCTACTGCCAAATAGAAATCCCAAACCGTACTGTTGAATCGCCGGTAAAGCCCTGTAAGCAACGGTGAGCGCGATTAGCAGCAATATTACACCAACTCCTATACCCAAAATCCGAGTCAGCCAGATAAAGCCTTCGTCTAAAGACTTTTCTGCCCCAGAGCGCGATCTGCTCTGTGATTGAGCGCTGTGATTGTCTGAAATCATAGAAAAAAAACCAAATATATAGTAGCGGAAAATAGTCTGTTTCGGAAAAAGCTAGAAGGAAGCAGAAAGAAAGACCATAAATAAAATCAAAGAGGGGCGGGTTTATTAATCCCCTGACTTTTCAACAATTATTTTTGGTAAAACCTGACCATTGTATTTTGAAAGAGGTAAATGGCGATTTACCGTTGGGTGGGGCGGGTCGATCGGATTATTGATTTTAGGCAATTATTGTCGGTGAACCCGCCCCTACACAAATATCTCTCTTGCTTTTTTCTTTCCCCTTTTTTCCAACAGTCAACAGTCAACAGTCAACAGTCAACAATTACTATTTGGCAACCTCAATTTTGTAGTCGGGGCTGATGCCGTCGGCGGCCGCTGCTACTTTTTCTTTAACGTTTTGGGGCAGAGGAACGTAGCCCAATTCAGGGCTGACCTTTTGACCTTCATTCAAGCCGTATTCAATCATAGCTTCGATTGATTTGGCTTTGTTGGGGTCAGCAACTGTTTTGGGGATGAGCATCCAAGTGTAGCTAACAATAGGATAGGACTCTGCCCCTTCCGGATCGGGAATGAACGCCCGGAGATTCTCCGGTAGTACCACTGCTTCAAGGGTTTTGGCCCCCGCTGCGTCGTTGTAGACTACAAAATTGCCGGCTTTATTCTCCAGGGCCGCAAACTTGATATTGTTGTTCTTTGCGTAGCCGTACTCAATGTAGCCTATAGCGCCAACGGTTTGTTGAATAGAAGCTGTCACACCTTCATTCCCCTTGCCACCAATCTTACCGGCAGAAGGCCACTCTACTGTCTTGCCTTCCCCTACTTTTTCTTTCCATTCTGGACTGATGGCGCTGAGGTGTTTTGTGAATACGTCTGTCGTACCACTGCCGTCAGAACGGTGTACAACTGTGATATTTTGGTCGGGCAGTTTAGCACCCGGGTTAGCTGCTGCAATTTTGGGGTCGTTCCACTTGGTGATGTTCCCCAAGAAGATATCTGTGTAAACGGCTCTTGGCAACTTCAGTTCGGGTACGTCTGGCAGGTTGTAGGCGATCACGATACTACCAGCCGACATCGGCAGCAAGAGCACGCCTCTGTCGGCGGGCACCTTCCCAATTTCCTCGTCACTCATGGCGGTGTCGCTGGCTCCAAAGTCTACCGTACCTTTGGTAAACTGTTCGACTCCGGCGCCGCTGCCTACTGATTGATAATTGATCTGTAATTTGGGATTGGCTGTGTTGAAATCTTGAAACCAGCGCTGGTACAGGGGTGCTGGAAATGACGCGCCGGCACCCGTCAGGGCTAAGTTTGAGGCTAGGGCGAGTTTGGTGTTTGGTGCTGTGCCGGTGGCTGCAACGGGGCTAGCTGCGGTGTCGCCGGGGCTGGGGCTGCTGCCTGTTGTTGTGCTTGGGCTGCTGCAAGCTGCTACACTGAGGGCGATCGCCATACCGGAAATTGCAGTAGTCAGACGGTTTGGATTAATCAAGTTAAGACGAAAAAGCATAGGTATACAAAAGCTGCGATCGTTATATGGGTGTCCCGCATCAGCATAGCGCGCAAAAGTAAAGCTTGGGTTAAGAATCTTTACATTTAATGGCAATTTAATATTAATTAATATTATTAATTAAGAGATGATCTTGACAATTGTGATTTCATGAGATATAGGCAAGATAGATTTGTACGGAAACCAGTCGATCGCCCGTTAGCGAAGCCCTCGAAGAGGATCGCGAAAAATTCCCCATTAAATTATCACAAGATCGAGGCTTGAGAGCCAGAAAACCATACAATGGTGGTTATTTTGACAGTAGTGCTAGTATTAAGGATTTAAAAGCTGCGGGCATAGAAGCTTGCATCTGACAAATACATTCTGACGAATGCCGTTTGATGATATAGCAACCGCCCTGACGGTTAGGACGTTCTTAATTGCACAAACATAAACGGTCGATTGCAACTTCGGTCTTCCTTCTTTCTTCTGCTATAATGCCTGCTCCTATTGAATTAATCTGGGCTGTTATTGGTTTGCTCCTGACGATAGGAGGCACTTTTTTGCCTGCATCTGTCACAATTCCCATTGGGTTGTGGGACGATCGAGGACTTCAGGCCTACTCTTTAGGTGTTACCTATCAAATTGGCGCCGTCTTGCTAGTAGGCTGCATGGGGGGGAAAAATGCTGCGGCTCTCTCGCAAATTGCCTATTTGGCATTAGGATTAACTTTGTGGCCAGTTTTTTCTCAAGGCGGCGGCATTGGCTATCTCAAAGAAGCGAGTTTTGGGTATTTGCTGGGTTTTGTTCCTGGTGCTTGGGTGTGTGGCTGGGTGGCTTTTAAGGTAGCTTCGCGACTGGAATCTATGGCTTTTAGCTGTTTGTGTGGTTTGTTCACTGTTCACGCGATCGGCTTAATTTATCTAATTTTTACTTACTTGCTGCCTCCGGCAAAAAAAACACCTTTATTTGATGAGATTCTTAAATATTCGGTTTATCCTCTGCCGGGACAATTGGCGGTAGTTTGTGCGATCGCAGTGTTGTCATTTACTTTGCGCCGCTTGATGTTTTATTGATTGGGTAATTGGGAATTGGGAATTGGTAATCGGGGATTGGTTGTTGTGTCAAATAAGGTTATACTATACATTGCCCAACGAGAGAGTCATCGCGCTGCGGCTGGGATTGCTTTCCTGCACTGCATTCTGCTCATAATGACACGTGAGATTGGAGTAAATTCTCTCATGCCCGATGCCCCATTTTCTATTGCTTAATTCATGCGTTTTAAAAGAAATCCCTTGTTCTGGGTTGCTGCTGTTATCAGTTTAGTTTTAGACCACCTGACTAAGTTTTGGGTGGTACAAAATTTTGATTTGACGGTTCCTCCCCAGACGCAGCCGCTGTTACCCGGAGTGTTTCACTTCACTTATGTTGTTAATACCGGTGCGGCTTTTAGTCTGTTCAGCAATGGCGGGGCGATTTGGTTGCGGTGGCTGTCATTGGGCGTTAGTGTGGGATTGATGGTGCTGGCTTGGTTCGGGCCGCGAATAAACCGCTGGGAACAAGCTGGATACGGTTTGATTTTGGGGGGAGCACTAGGGAATGGGATCGATCGATTTGTTTCGGGCCATGTTGTAGATTTTATCGATTTTCGGCTCATTCGGTTCCCCGTATTTAATCTAGCCGATGTGTTTATTAATGCTGGGATTATCTGTTTGCTGATTGCAACTTTTCACAGTGCACCGCCGACTCCGAAAAGTCAGGACGATCGCGATTCTATTTCAGACTAACTTTGGGCAAGTCAATCGATTTTCGATTTTCGATTTTCGATTTTCGATTAACCACCCACGGGCTGTACCGTTCTCAGGTTTATGGGATGCCGAGCTTTTTTTGCTTAGGCTCGCGAATTAAATAACTTACAATTTT
Source organism: Microcoleus sp. B4-C1 (assembly GCF_036705285.1). Classification (NCBI taxonomy): domain Bacteria; kingdom Bacillati; phylum Cyanobacteriota; class Cyanophyceae; order Oscillatoriales; family Microcoleaceae; genus Microcoleus; species Microcoleus sp. B4-C1. Next base: position 8,832 of record NZ_JAUBUC010000063.1, read on the forward strand.
AATTGTTCTTGTGGGATGGGCGCCCCGCCCGTCCAAAAAGGACGGGCGGGACGCCCATCCCACTTTCAAGAGTGGAAGTTATTTGATTCTCATTCCTTATCCGCTGATGAATCCGGCGGCCTCGCAACCAATTGTTTTCGGTCATTTGTCAGTTGTCTGTTACCAGAAGGTACAGGTGTCAACTTCAGGTTAGAGTCATTTATGAGCTATAATTAGATTTTTTATTGCTAAGGCTAAACTTGCCCGCGATCAAAAGCAATTTGGTCACAAACTCCCGGATTTATCCGTGGGATAAATTCCCTAAGCTGTCACGCATTTAAATTGCATATTCAGGGCGGGCGAGACGCCCACCCCACAAGAATTAGATTGTTTTTTGACATTCTATTTAAATGCACAACAGCTTAATCTAAAATCTAAAATCTAAAATCTAAAATCGGATGAATCCTAATCCATTTGCCCAAGAACGCTTACTATTTGCCCCAGCAACCCCCGATGCTGATGCTATCCCGACTATTTTTGCTTTTCCCAACGAGTACACGGTGGGTATTACCAGTCTCGGCTATCAGATAGTGTGGGCCACTTTGGCTGTGCGATCGGATATTGAAGTGGGCCGCTTATTTACAGATATCCGCGAACAACTTCCCCGACATCCAGAATTACTGGGATTTTCGCTGTCTTGGGAACTAGACTATGTAAATATTCTCAATTTATTGGAATCTCTAGAAATTCCGATTTGGGCGTCAAAACGAACTGATAATCATCCGATAGTCTTCGGGGGTGGCCCGGTTTTTACTGCGAATCCAGAACCTTTTGCCGATTTTTTTGATGTGATTTTGCTGGGAGATGGCGAACATCTCATTGACAATTTTATTGATGCTTATAAAGAAGTCCGTAGCGCCGACAGACAAACTAAATTGCGGCATTTAGCCCAAGTTCCGGGAGTTTACGTCCCCAGTTTGTACGAAGTAACTTATCTGGATGCGGCTGAGGGGATTAAATCGATTCAGCCTGTCGATTCGGGAATTCCCAGTATGGTTGAAAAACAGACGTACCGCGGCAATACTTTATCTGCTTCCACTGTGGTGACAGAAAAAGCTGCTTGGGAAAATATTTACATGGTGGAAGTGGTTCGTAGTTGTCCAGAAATGTGCCGTTTTTGTTTGGCAAGTTATCTGACTTTGCCGTTTAGAACTGCGAGTTTGGAGGATTCGTTAATTCCGGCGATCGATCGGGGTTTAGCTGTAACTAATCGTTTGGGTTTGTTGGGTGCTTCGGTGACTCAGCACCCGGAATTTGAAGCGTTGCTGGATCATTTGAATCATCCGAAATACGACGGCGTGCGGTTGAGTCTTTCTTCGGTAAGGACGAATACGGTGACAGTTAAGCTAGCAGAAATATTGACCAACAGAGACAGCAAATCTGTGACGATTGCCGTGGAAAGCGGGAGCGATCGCCTCCGCAAAATCGTTAACAAAAAACTCACAAATGACGAAATTATTCAAGCTGCTATCAATGCTAAGGCTGGCGGATTAAAGGGAATTAAACTTTACGGGATGGCGGGAATTCCCGGCGAAGAAATGGAGGATTTAGAGGAAACGGTGGCGATGATGCGGGCGATTAGAAAAGCTGTTCCCGGTTTGCGGTTGACTCTGGGATGCAGCACTTTTGTCCCGAAATCTCACACTCCTTTTCAGTGGTTTGGAGTGAATAAAGATGCGGAGAAGAGGCTGAAGTTTTTAGATAAAGAATTGCGGAAGTTGGGTTTAGAATTTAGACCTGAAAGCTATAACTGGTCTGTGATTCAGGGTTTGTTGTCAAAGGGCGATCGGCGGTTGTCTCGGCTGTTGGAATTAGTGCGGCATTACGGCGATACTTTGGGCAGTTATCGGCGAGCATTTAAGGAGTTGCGGGGACAGTTGCCGGAGATGGATTTTTATGTTTTTCAAGAGTGGGAATTGGATCAGGTTTTGCCTTGGAGTCATTTAAAAGGGCCGCTACCGGAGGCGACTTTGAAGAAGCATTTGGCTGAGGCGATGACTCATACAACACGACAGCCAAATCAAGAATGTGAGAATTCACTAAGTCGCGTTTAGTAAATTAGATTATAATAGTCTCATGCGTGTCATTAGCCGAAAACGACTAAAAGAATTTTGGGAAACACACCCCAATGCTGAAACAAGTCTGTTGCTATGGTATCAGCGTAGTTGTGATGCTGAATGGCAAAGTTTAGTAGATATTCGTAAAGTATTTCCTTCGGCTGACTTAGTAGGTAACTTTACGGTATTTAATATTGGTGGCAATAACTATCGGTTAATTGCTTTTATCGATTATGAATACCAGATAGTGTTTGTCCGCTGTGTTTTAACTCATGCAGAATATAATAAGGAGAACTGGAAAAATGACGACTGGTTTGAAAACTCCTAGTAGCTACTATATTGAGATAATCACAACTTTTCCACCGCGTCCCATTACTTGTGAAGCTGAGTTAATCGCTACACAAAATCGGATTGATTCTATTGTGAGTCGGAGAAATCTCACGCAGGACGATCGGGATTACTTAAACGTGTTGGGTAGTCTTGTTTATGATTACGAACAAAAACATGAGCCAATGCCAGTCTTGAAAGGTATCGCACTACTGAAAGCATTGATGGTTGAAGACAATATTCAAGAAAAAGATTTGGTTGATATTTTTGAATCCGAGTCTTGGGTATCTGAGGTGATGAATGGAAAGCGGGAACTGACGGCGGGTCAAATTCACAAGTTAGCTAAGTTTTTCCATCTTTCCCCTGTGGCATTTCTTGAGTATAATTAATTGCCAGGATACTGGGATGAGTGACGCACTATAATATAATTATGCCCGAAGTCCAACCGAAAGACATTCAGCGTTATACTACGCCAGATAACAAAGTGCCTTTCGATCAGTGGTTTGATTCGCTGAGAGATATCAATGCTCAAGCCAAGATTATATCTAGGCTTAACCGAATTGCTGATGGTAATTTAGGAGACTATCGCTCCGTGGGGGAAGGCGTATGCGAACTCAAAATCAATTATGGGCCAGGCTACCGAATCTATTTTGGACAAATAGCAATGACAATTGTGATTCTCATCTGCGGAGGCGATAAAAGCACTCAAGACAGAGATATCCGCCAAGCTAAAGAATACTGGACAGATTATAGGAGTTAAGACAATGCCTAAAAGCCTACCTTATCATCCGTTTTTGATTGAATCTCTGAGAAAAAACCCGGCATTGTCAGCCGCCTATATAACGGCGACATTAGAGGAGGAAGAGCCGGAAGCTGAACTGCTAAAACGAGCTCTCAGCGATGTAGCAGAAGCTCTCGGTCAACCAAAAATGACTCCTGAACAATATGAATTGCACTTAAAAAAACTGGATGAATTGCTGTCGCAGCAAGGAAGTGATGCGATTTATAATCTGGGCACTTGGCTGAATGCTTTGGGATTGAAACTAACAGTTGCTGTTTCTACTGAGACAGAGGATAATACTGCAAATGCGGAAACGCGATCGCAAATAACTGTTTAACTGAATCTAGAAAATGCCTAATTTTCGATATTCCTCCTTAATTAATGCCACCGTTGAAGCAGTATGGAACTTTCACGAAAGGCCCGACATTCTGCAACTTTTGACTCCGCCTTGGCAACCGGTGAAAATCATTCGCCGCGAAGGGGGACTTGATGTGGGTGCTGTATCAGAATTTCGCCTGTTATTGGGGCCGATTCCTGTAAAATGGGTGGCGACTCACACTCAGTGCGAACAATATCGCTTGTTTGTTGATGAACAAACTGAGGGGCCGATGGCAAGTTGGACTCACCGACACGAGTTTACCTCAGAAAATGGCAAAACTAGATTAACAGATGCGATCGCATTTTCGATACCGGGCGGCCCAATTGTCGATTTGTTGTTAGGTTGGTGGGTGGAAATGCGGTTAACAGATATGTTTCGCTACCGCCACGAAGTCACAAAAAGAGAGTGCGAGAAAAATGCAAACAACGGCTGAATATTACTGTGCTTTCTGCGGCGAACCGAGTACAACTTTTGTTGATATCAGCGGTGGTATGGAACAATCTTATATCGAAGATTGTCAGGTTTGCTGTCGCCCGAATGTTCTTTATGTCAGAATAGATGAAGATACCCTGGATATTGAAATAGATACTGACTATCAAGAATAAGTGACTATAAAAAGGTCGGAATTGCCTTTGATGCTGACTTGGTAGAATTCATAAATCTTGAAGCGGCTGCTTCTACGAAGGCCTGAAAAATTCGAGAGTTTACCGAACAGTTTGGCGACATTTCTGGGTGCCATTGAATTGCTATCATCCAAGGGTGATAGCAGTGCTCCATTGCTTCTACCAAAGTGTCAGGTGCATCGGCTACAATTCGCCAATCGGATGTTACCTTTCGCACTGCTTGATGATGCCAGGAAACAACTGTTGTTGAAGTTTTTCCCATAATTTTTGCTAGCCGACTGTTGGGTTCAATTTCAATGGTATGCTCGATCGCACGCGGGGGAATTCCCGATCCGTGATTAACCTTGTCTCCGTAAGCATCGGGTACGTGAATCACCAAACTGCCACCGCTGGCTACGTTCAGGATTTGCATACCCCGGCAAATCCCCAACACAGGTATGTCAGCCTTCAAAGCTAGCTTTGCTAAGCTTAATTCAAAATTGTCGCGTTCTGCATTAACCGAGTAAACTGTGCGATCGACATAACCGCCATAAAGTTCTGGGTTGATATCTCCGCCCCCGGAAAAAATCAACCCATCTACTGCATCCAAAATACTAGCCGGATCTAATTGATTGGGCGGCAGTAAAATCGGAATGCCACCAGCCGCCTGAACTGCATCAATATAAGTTCCATTTAAGCGATATTCGCCTGCTGGACAGCGGTTGTATGTTGTGATGCCAACGATAGGAAATTTTTTCATTTGCTACAGGGCGGGAGATAATTAATTGTGGAAGGTGCGGGCGGGCTAGAAGCCCACCCCACAAGAATATTTACTCATTGTGGAACAGGCATCTTGCCTGTTTCTTTGGGCCGGCTAGAAGCCCACCCACCATAAACTTACTTATTGTGGAACAGGCATCTTGCCTGTTTCTTGTCTGATTTATTGTAATTGATTCCTAGATTAAACTAAGAATTTCCTACACGGCTGTCTAATTTGTAACAGTTTTAGTATTAGTTTCCGGCAGCGGTTTGCGCGTACACAGATAAGCCAACGGCCCGAACAGCGGCACTAATGTTACTGCCCAAAATGCTGTAGAACTCTGCATTCCTCGGCGGGTCATATCGTCTCCTAATAAGGCAGGAAATAGTAGGCCAAGCATACAAAAGTCTAAACTCATTACATGGATAAAACGGCTGGTTTGCCACTGCCCAATAAAATCAGACCAATCGCCGTTTGTCAAGCCAAAGGCAACTAAACCAACAGCAGCTAATGTTAAGAAAAATCCAGTAAAACGGGAGTCTAATATCTTTAAAAAGATATTTTTTTGACCGGGAAATTCTGGATTAGGTTCGCGCAGGGCTAAATAAGGCAGCAAGGCAACGGCGCCGACGCCAAAGGATAAAGTGGCAAATAACCATGCAGGTATTTTCTGGCCCCTGCCGTCAGCAAATAAGACGCAACTGTAGATGAGCGGCCAGACTCCCATGAGGTTGAATAACGCTACAATTAAAGGGTTGATGTCTGCTATTTTGCCTGTGGAAATATTGGTAATTAGTGTGATGGTTTTTTCTGGGCTGTCGGGTGGTGCAAATACAAAGGCGTAGGTGATAAATGCAATCCAAAGCAGCCCAAATCCAATTTTTATGAACATAGTTAGTTTTTCTGACTTCTGATATTACTATAGCAAGCTTAAAGGGTTTTTGAATAATACTTTTTTTCTTTACCGCAGAGGACGCAGAGAACGCAGAGGAACAGAGGAGAATATTTGAATGTCTTGCTATTTGGCATTGCGGGTTTTGGGTAGATTGCTAAATTTTTGCATAAATTGGCGATCGATCCAATCTTTCCAGTACCACAGCAGCCCCGATTCCCACATGAAAGATCCGCGAGATGCGATCGCCCTTTTATTCCCAGTACCAATTAACCCTAGGTACTGTTCCTGGGGTGCAAAGGGTTTCAGCGGTTTTTCTAATAAAAACTGCTGCAAATTTTCAAACAGCGGTTTGCCCTGACGCACGGCAAACACGCCTGCTTTGGGGCGCGGATAATTAACCATCGCAGCGATATCGCCAGCCCCAAATACATTGGGGTGAGAGACTGATTGCAGGCAATCGTTGACTTGCATAAAGCCGTTTGAGTCGGCTGCTAAACCGGATTCTCTTATCCAATTGGCTGCCGATGCTTGTGTCACCCAAAATATGCGATCGCACTCTAATTTTAAACCAGATTCACAGGAAATTTGGTAATTGGTAGGGAAGTGAAGAGTGGTTTCCCTCTCGATTTTTTTTACAGCACAAACTTTTTCCTTTAAATGCAATTGAATGCCGCGACGTATGAGAATTTCTTGAAGGCGGCGACGCACTCGATGGTTATGTGCAGGCATTAATTCAGCACCGCTGTGCAACAAATGTATTTCTAGTTCTTCTTCTTTTTTCCCCCTTGCCTCTTCCCTGAATCCCCATCCGTTAAATCCGTTAAATCCGTTACACAATCTGTTGCCGAACCCTTCTTCCTTCCCCAATCGAAACTGCATATTTAATGCTAATTCTACGCCGCCTGCACCGCCGCCCACAATGGCAATTCGCAGCGGTTTCTGGGGATGGTTTTGCCTTTCGGAAATTAACTGATTCCAGCTAGTTAAAAACTCCGGTACGGGTTTAGCTGCAATTGTATATTCTGCCGCACCCGGTACAGATAAAGTCGCAGGAGTGCTGCCGATATCCACAGAAAGCACATCAAAATTAATCGGAGGCCGAGTTTGACAAATAACTAAATTTTTGTTAAGGTCGATCGCGATCGCCCGATCGATTAATATTTGACATCCGGCAAATTCCGCGAGCGATCGCAAATCGATGTGACATTCATCATAATCGTAAAACCCGGCAACGTGTCCCGGCAGCATCCCCGAATAAGGTGCGTGCAGCACGTCGCTAATCAGAGTCAAACGCACTCCCGGCAGCGGGTTGATACCGAACATTTTTAATACGATAGCATGACTGTGACCGCCGCCAATTAACACTAAATGTTTCACCAAAAAACTGGGTCTGAAGCCCCGTCCTTATAGGACGGCTTTACATTGAATTAAATCCCCTTTCGGGGTCGGAGAGGGAATTTAATGCAACCTCTCCGATTTTTGGGGAATGGTTGCCCCAAACTCCCATTTCTGGGGTAAAGTTAGCTTCGACAAAGTTATAAAGGCTTGTTAGGCTAGCAGCACTGTCTCAGTGACCTTAAGACTGTTTAACCACTAGCGACAGAGCAAGGGACTAGCTTCGCATCCCAGGGTGTCGTGACCTAAATAACATAGCTATTTAAAGCTTAGTCTGGTCAGAATGGCCTGTTAGATTTCTCTTTCAAGCCTCACGCCTTTAGGCTGAGGTTTCTGACAATTACAGATGTTCGATCGAGATGTTCCAGCACCGATATTGTACAGCACTTGCACTCCTTGGGCCGCAGAGTCCGGTAAGGATAGCTGGCAGTGCGTAATTAATGATTTCCCAGCAGTTAGACAGAATGCTCTCACTTACCCTCTGTCTCAGAGATTATACGGAGCTCAGTTGCGATCGCAGCACATCAATTCACCCATTTCAGTTAACCGATTCCACATTCAGCGCAAATAGCTGTAGACTGTAGAGCGAGCAAATTTTATCACCAAATTATGCCAGGGTGTGTTTCAATAGCTAACTCACCATTCAAAACTATGACATTACGCATCATTCCGCGCCGTTGGCAGCGATCTATTAAAACTCTTTTCCCGCTTCTGTTTGCCCTCTCATTCATTATAGTATTGCTGGCGAACAACTTCATTCCGGCGATCGCCCAGCCACCCCGCCAGGAAATTCGCGGCGTTTGGATGACGACAAACGACAAAGACATCCTCAGAGATCGTCGCAAACTAGGAGATGCTGTCAGCAAACTAAAACGGTTAAATTTCAACACAATCTATCCCGTAGTCTGGAATTCAGGCTATGCAATGTATCCCAGCAATGTAGCGCAGCAAAAAGACATTCAACCCTTTGTTTACAGAGGGTTAGAGGGACAAGATATGATCGGAGATTTGATAGCTCAATCTCACCGCCAAGGCCTGCTAGTAATTCCTTGGTTTGAGTTTGGTTTCATGGCTCCTCCCACCTCAGAATTAGCCTTAAATCATCCCGATTGGCTGACACAAAAACAGGACGGCAGCCAAACATCAATCGGTGCAGGTGGCGAAGTAGTTTGGCTCAATCCCTTTCATCCAGAAGTTCAGCAATTCATTACCAAACTCGTACTAGAAATTACCACTCAATATAACGCCGACGGCATTCAATTTGACGATCACATGAGTTTGCCGTCTGAATTTGGATACGATGACTACACAGTTGCTTTGTATACCAAAGAAACCAAAAAAGCTCCGCCCAAAGATTTTCAAAACCCAGCATGGGTGCAATGGCGAGCCAATAAAATTACCGCTTTTATGTCACAGCTAAATCAAGCCGTCAAAGCAGTCAAACCCAATGCAATTTTCTCAATTTCTCCCAATTACTACGAGTTTGCTTACAAACATCACCTGCAAGATTGGCTGGCTTGGGTGCGTTTGGATATTGCCGACGAGCTAATCGTGCAAGTCTACCGTTCCAATCTAGAATCATTTGTAGACAAGCTTAACCGTCCAGAAATGCAAGAAGCACAGCAAAAAATTCCCACCGGAGTTGGGATTATGACTGGTTTGAGAAATAACCCAGTACCGATTCAGCAAATTAAATCTCAGGTGCAAGCAGTCCAAGAATACGGCTTAGGCGCCGCTTTCTTCTACTACGAAAGCTTGTGGGAATATGCACCAGAACCTCTAGCAGTTCGACTTTCTCAATTTAGTGCTTTCTTCCCGTCTTCTGCATTCCGAACAGCGCTACAAATACCCAGACGCGCGGCGACTTTCCCTCCGCCTGCGCCACCAAAACCAGACCCCAAAGCTAAGCCAGAGGAACCTACCAAAAACAGCCCACCTTCGCCATCACCAACCACGTAAAAGAATTAAAGAGTCATCAGTCATTAGTAACTTTGTAGGGTGTGCAAGTAGTCCGACAGTCCGACAGGGGTTTAAACCCCTGTCTCATAGCTGAAGTCGTCTTTAGACGACTGTAGCAATTCTATCAAAGCTGTTTTTCTATAGAGTTAGCGCAGAATATATGTGTAACTCTACTTTTGAAAATTGAGATTACTATTTGAGTCGGTTTTAACCGACTTATGCTATTAGACAGGGACTTGAGTCCCTGGCGGCCAGTGGCAGAATGAAACAGCTCTGCTGGGGGCGAGGGGATACCGAGTTATGTTCCTATAAAATATCCGTATTACCAACAACTACCCTCAATAAAAATGCCAACAAAGCAAAAATTTTTACTGCCAAAAATGGGCTGCGGCACTTGGGCCTGGGGCAACAGATTGCTCTGGGGATACAATGAAAGTATGGACGAGGAATTGCAAGTCGTTTTCAATCTTTGTGTTAGTAACGGTGTCACCTTATTCGATACTGGCGACTCTTACGGAACTGGGAAATTAAATGGACGCAGCGAACAGCTTTTGGGGCAGTTTTCTCAACAATATCAAGGTGCAAACAAAGACAGTATTTGTATTGCGACAAAACTGGCTGCTTATCCTTGGAGACTGACGCGACAATCAATGATATCGGCTTGCAAAGCCTCTGCTGCGCGCCTCGGAAAAAATGTAGATTTGGTGCAAATGCACTGGTCTACAGCTAATTACGCTCCTTGGCAAGAAAGCGCTCTTTTAGACGGTTTGGCTGACCTTTATGAGCAAGGATTGGTCAAGGGAGTGGGCTTGTCTAATTACGGGCCGAAACGGCTGAAATGGGTGCATCAAAGATTTAGCGATCGCCAAATTCCTATTGTTACTTTACAAGTGCAATATTCGCTACTTTCCACCTATCCCGTGACCGAACTAGGGTTGAAAGATGTTTGCGATGAATTGGGGATTAAAATGATTGCTTACAGTCCTCTAGCCTTGGGGTTGCTGACGGGTAAATATTCCGAAAACGGCTCTCTTCCTAAAGGTATCCGAGGTTTGGCGTGCAAGCAGCTACTTCCGGGAATGCGATCGCTTCTGGAGTGTTTGCGAGAAATAGCGGCATTCAGAAACAAGACTGTTTCGCAGGTAGCAATCAACTGGTGTATCTGCAAAGAAACTATTCCGATTCCGGGGGCGAAATCTGCTGCACAGGCGATGGATAATATTGGTGCTTTGGGCTGGGAGTTAGACTCCGGGGAGATTGCCGAATTGGATAAGGCGGCGGCGAGTGTAGATAAGAAAATGGTGCAGAATATCTTTCAAACTCGGTAAAAAGACTCTCGCGTGGGGTGGGGGCGGGTTTATTTAAGCTGTCTGCATTCTTTAAATCTTTTGGTGAACCCGCCCCTACAGTTTTTTGACGGCGGGTGTAAGAGATCGGGTTAAATAGATATGATTGCTGTAGGGGCGGGTTTTACAAACTATCATTGCCTAAAATCAATAATCTCATAAACCCGCCCCCACCGGATGACACAATCTTTCATTGATTCACACAAAAATTTTCCACACACCGCACAAACATTTCTACACCCATCCCCAGCGCAGTTTCATCAAAATCAAAGCGCGGGTGATGGTGCGGGTAAGCCAAGTTTTTCTCTGGATTTGCTGAACCCAAAAAGAAATAGCAACCGGGGACTTCTTGCAAAAAGAACGACATATCCTCGCCGCCCATTGTTTGACATTCGGGAACGATTCCGGCAGGAGTTTCGACGACGGATTCTGCCACGTCGCGCACCAATTCAGCTATTCTCGAATCATTAATAACTGGCGGATAAAGCGCACAATAATCTAATTGGTAATTAGCGCCGTGACTCTGACAAATTCCGGCAATTACTTGCTCGATTCGGTTTGCAAAATAACCTTGATATGCTGGATTGAAATAGCGCACCGTGCCACCGATTTGAGCAGTATCGGCAATCACGTTGTGGGTGTGGCCTGCGTGGAATTTGCCGACAGTTACTACCGCTGAGTCGATCGGGTCAATATTCCGCGCGACAATTGCCTGCAAAGCGCTGACAATTTGGGCTGTAACTACGATCGAGTCCACAGTCTGATGTGGCATTGCGCCGTGTCCACCTTTGCCAAAAATCGTGCAGTCAAAAACTTCCACAGCCGCCATCAGCGCGCCGCTGCGGACGCCTACAGTGCCTAAAGGTAGATTGTTCCACAAATGCAAGCCGACGATCGCATCAACATCAGGATTCTTCAAAACACCCGCCTCAATCATCGGTTTTGCGCCTCCTGGCCCTTCTTCGGCGGGCTGAAAGATAAATTTTACTTTACCCGAAAAGCTGTGTTTGTGCTTGGCAAGATAACAAACAGTACCAAGGGCGATCGCAATGTGGCCGTCGTGGCCGCAAGCGTGCATAATTCCATCATGCTGCGATCGATAATCCACCTCATTTTCCTCTTGAATCGGCAAAGCATCCATATCAGCCCGAATTGCCAAAACCCGCCCCGGTTTGCCGCTGTCTATAGTGGCGACAATACCAGTTTGAGCAATATTAGTTTCATGATCTATTCCCCATTCCTGCAACTTTTGTGAGATAAACTGCGCCGTTAAATTTTCATCAAAACTCAACTCCGGCCTTTGATGCAAAAGGCGACGCCATTCAACTAGCTGAGGCTGCAAATTTCTAATTTCCAGCCGCAACTGAGATAAATCGACAGAGGTTAAATTCGGTAAAGTAGAAACCATGTTTTATTCTCCTTATAGCAATTTGTAAAACTCTCTCTTTTCTTTCTCTGTGCTCTCTGCGCTCTCTGCGGTTAAAAGAAAATCTTCTTCAATCCTATCTGAGTTGTGCCGGAGATTTTTTTTTAATGAACCGCAGAGGACGCAGAGTACGCAGAGGAAGAGAAGAATGAGAAAGAGATGTGTTGAGAATAGGGTTATTTAGAAGTCTGAGGAACTAAATTAACCCCTGGTAGCAACCGCTCTAAATCTAAATCTGAAGCAACTTTAGCTAATTTAGCAAGGTCAGTCGGGTCATCTAAATGCGGCAAAATACCCAACACAGGTATTTGAGTCAGCGACTGGATTAAATCAACGGGCGCTAAATCGGCAATTTCTTGTTCAGAATAAGCTTTAACGCAATTGAGCACAATTCCTCTCAGCTTAAAACCAGTGTGTTTGGCGAGAGCAACATTCGCCACAGCTTGCCCGATCGCCCCCAACTTCACAGGTACTACCAAAACCCCTCTCAGCCGCCAATCCCTAGCAATATCGGCCACCGTCAGTTCCCACGTTACAGGCGATCCCAGCCCTCCCAAAGCTTCCACCAACACAAAATCCTTGCGTTCAGAGAGGCTTTGCCACGCTGTCCAGACCTTTTCGAGTTCGATACGTCTCCCCTCCCGTTCGGCCGCAATCGGCGGTGCTAGAGGCGCATCAAAGTGCACCGGATTGAGTTCTTGGGGGGATTGGTCGAGGGAAAACAAACGGGTGTAAAGTTCGCGATCGCCCGTTCCTGTTTGCAACAGCTTCATAATTCCCAAACTGCGATCGGGAAAATACATTTGCCAATAAGCAGCCAGAGCGCTGGTCAAAACAGTTTTGCCCGCGTCGGTATCAGTTCCAGTAATTAGCAGCGAGTTCATTGGCAAAAAGCTAACAAATAATTGGCCTCAACCTCAGTCTAGGGGAATTTTGCCAGAAGTTTAGAGTTCTGGTGATGGTGCGGGTGTTGGTGCTGGTTCGGGTTCCGGCGCGGGCTCCGGTTCGGGTTCCGGCGCGGGTTCCGGTTCCGGTTCCGGCGACGGTGCCGGAGTTGGGGCAGGTTCCGGCGATGGTGCTGGTGTTGGGGCAGGTTCCGGTGTTGGTGCGGGTGTTGGTGCGGGTGTTGGTGCTGGTGTTGGCGACGGCGCGGGTGTTGGTTTGGGTGCGGGCGCCGGTTTGGGCGCTGGAGTCGGCGCTGGAGTCGGCGCTGGAGTCGGCGCTGGAGTCGGAGTTGGCGCTGGGCTTGGTTCTGGGCTTGGTTCTGGTAAAGGTTCTGGGCTTGGTTCAGGCAAAGGTTCTGGGTTCGGTTCTGGTAAAGGTTCTGGGCTTGGTTCCGGCAAAGGTTCTAGGGTTGGTTCCGGCAAAGGTTCTGGGCTTGGTTCTGGCACAGGTTCTGGGCTTGGGGTTGCCAAAGGTTGCGGGGTTGGGGTTGGCAAAGGTAGCGGGTTTGGTACCGGAGTTAGTGTCGGCGTCGGACTTGTAAGTGCTGGCGGTGTCGGAGTGGGTTTGGGGCGCGAATTGTTGAGAAATGAGCCGACTAAAGCCCAGGAACCAAAGCCAGTCAAGATTACTAAGCCGGCCAGCAGTCCGATCGCAGCGATGGGATTGTCCCAAAAAGAGCCCCCAACAGGCTCACTTAACGGGTCTGGCTGGTTTGGCGGGGGGGAACTCTGGGCGACGGGCTCTGGCGGCCTGCCCACGGCCACCGTTGCTATTAGCGAAGGGTTTGTCTGCACCACTACTGGCGCGGGCGGTACAGTTGGCTGGCTAGGTTTAGGATTAGTTTGGGCGTCGAGTGCTTGGGCGACTTCGCTGACAGATTGATATCGATCGCCCGGAGATCGGCTCAACATCCGATTTAGCACCAAAGCCAAACCCGTGCTCACCTGCGCTTGCTGCTGCCAATTCCACTGCAGCGTTGTTTGATCGAGCAATTCCTGCGGTTCTTTGCCTGTCAGCAGGACGATCGCCGTTACGGCTAAAGCGTAGAGGTCGCTGCTGGCAGTTGCCCGCCCGCTTTGCAACTGTTCCATCGGCGCGTAGCCGATTTTACCGACAGTTGTCGCGTGGGCTGTTCCTTCGGGAGACTGGACTTTGGTGGCGAGTTCTTTTACCACTCCAAAGTCAATCAGCACCGGCAACTGGTCGTTTTCCCGCCGAATTATATTTTCTGGGGAGATGTCGCGGTGGATGATGCCGCGGGCGTGGATGTGAGCGAGTACCGGCAACATTTGCCGGATAAATACCAAGACTTCGGCTTCAGTGAAACTGCGACCATTGGAAGTTCGATCGAGCAACAGTTCGCGGTAAGTCATCCCTTCCACGTAATCCTGCACTAAAAACAAACGCTGGTTCTCTTCAAATATTGCTCGAAACTGGGGAATTTGTGGGTGCCCAATTTGGTAAAGTATTGCCGCCTCTCTTTGGAACAATTCCTTCGATTTTTCCAAAACGTATGGCCCGCTTTGCACCGGGATCAATTCCTTCAGGGCGCACCGTTCTTGAAACCGTCCCAAATCTTCTACTAAATAAGTCCGGCCAAATCCTCCTTGACCTAAAATATTCACCAAGCGGTAGCGGTTTTGTAGGAGAGTTCCAATAGCAATAGGTGGCTGCATAAGTTTAAGTAGAAACTGTTAAAAAATAGACGATCGCTCACAGACTTAGTAATGCTAGGTCTTTAATGCTCTTGAGCATACTTCACTATCTGTAGTCCCCAGTCCCGACCAAAGTTAGTATTTTACATTTTTTATGACATTCTTGGACGCAATGATGGTCAGAAACCGGGTTTTTTCACGAAAACACAGAGGTTGCCACCTGCAGATCCGATCAAAAACCCGGTTTCTGCGTCAATATCTCAAGGGAGAAATGCACGATTTTTCGTAGAAACCGGGTTTTTTGGCCTTAGCCCTAATAAATTGTCGCCCCTCGGCCTAAGCCATACATCTCTATAAAGCTTGAGATGATTTATCGGAGATGTCTAATGACTAATGACTACTGACTACTGACTACTGACTACTGACTACTGACTACTGACTAAGGACTAAGCTTTGCTTTCACCATGTCTTGAATTCTGTTACCGTCTGCTTTGCCCTTAAGCTGCTGCATTGCCTTGCCCATCACCTTGCCCATATCTTTTGCAGAAGTAGCGCCAACCGAAGCAATCACTTCGTCAACTACTTGACTCACCTCTTCGTCTGACATCTGCGCCGGCAAATACTCTTCAACAATTGCCAACTCCGCCTCCTCTTGTGCCACTAAATCTTCGCGGCCACCTTTGCGGTATTGTTCGATCGAATCCCGGCGCTGTTTGGCTATTTGCATCAAAATTTCCATTTCTTGAGCTTCTGTCAGCGTTTCTTGCCCGGAGGGACGGAGGCTGACTTCTTTTTCGAGAATAAATTTCTTGATGCCGCGAACTGTTTCCAAGCGAACTTTGTCCTTGGACTTCATGGCTGCTTTGATTTCTGCGTCAATGCGTTCTCTTAAGCTCATCGATTTCTACCTTGCTTTGCCCGATCTCAAAAATCTGAAGTATGCTTCCGATTCTTAACTTTTTTTACAGTATTTTTCAAGTTTATTGCCTGTTGGTGGCTTTTTTATCGCATGGAACCCGGATGCCTTCGACTTTCGACTGAATTTTGGGCCGCTAGACTTCCCGCCTCAGCCCCAAATTGACTCACGGTAGAACTTTTAGACCCAGGGACACCAGTGCGATCGTACTTCTGCCATTACAGAGAGCGCTAGAACCCACATTCCGCACGCTGGGCTGTCACACAGCATAATTACGCAGAATGCTTGATCTTTACAGTAATAAATTATGCCTTTAAAAAGTAATTTATCCGTTAATGTACGGTATTATAGTATAACTTATAGTTTTATGGGTGGATAAAAATAAGTAAAAACCGATTGTGACCGTTGAGGGTGCCGAAAGAGGGCTAGAAACCCGGTTTCTCGGACATATTTCTGCAAGTCCTATTCAATTCGCCTAACTTCACACTTGTGGTCGCCTCGAAAGTTAAATCTATTAAAAAATTGGCTGAATATTTCTAGTTTCAGATGGTAAGATAGCGATGGAATAAACGTCCTGCAAGAGGCCTGCTGTGATCCGTTCTGCTACTTTACCGCTTCCGCTTCCCGAGCCGCCGGTTTCCGCTCATGACCGTCTGCGGCTGTTCTCCGGTTCTGCTAATATTCCCCTCGCCCAAGAGGTGGCTCGCTATCTGGGGATTGATTTGGGGCCGATGGTTCGCAAGCGGTTTGCTGATGGGGAACTCTACGTTCAAATTCAAGAATCGATTCGGGGTTGCGATGTTTACTTGATTCAGCCAACTTGCTGTCCGGTAAACGATCGCCTGATGGAATTGTTAATTATGATCGATGCTTGTCGCCGCGCTTCGGCTAGACAAATTACTGCTGTCATTCCCTATTACGGATATGCTAGGGCTGACCGCAAAACGGCCGGAAGAGAGTCGATTACGGCAAAATTAGTGGCTAATTTGATTACGGAAGCTGGGGCAGGTCGCATTTTGGCGATGGATTTGCACTCGGCTCAAATTCAAGGTTATTTTGACATTCCTTTCGATCACGTTTACGGTTCGCCGGTGCTTTTGGATTATCTGGCGAGCAAGCAATTGACGGATATTGTTGTGGTTTCGCCGGATGTTGGCGGAGTCGCTAGGGCGAGAGCTTTTGCCAAAAAGCTTGGTGATGCTCCCCTGGCAATTATTGACAAGCGCCGCCAAGCTCACAACGTCGCCGAAGTGATGAACCTCATCGGTGATGTCAGGGGCAAAACTGCTGTGTTGGTGGACGACATGATCGATACTGCCGGCACGATTTCTGAGGGCGCGAGATTGTTGCGCCACGAGGGTGCGAGGCAGGTTTATGCTTGTGCTACTCATGCGGTGTTTTCGCCTCCAGCCATCGAGCGTTTGTCTAGCGGGGTTTTGGAAGAGGTAATTGTTACGAATACAATTCCTGTACCGGAAGAAAACCGTTTTGAGCAGTTGACGGTGCTTTCGGTAGCCAATTTGCTCGGAGAAACTATTTGGCGGATTCACGAAGATAGTTCTGTTAGCAGTATGTTCCGCTAGAGGGCAAAGACACTTTTTGAATGTTTGTTTGAGGGTGCGTTAACAAGAGTGTAACGCACCGTTTTTTTTGTGAATAGTGCGATCGTTTCCCGCAAGTAATCAGCCCAGGCTCATCTAAATTTTACTGTCAAGTCCCCTCAAATTCTTGTGGAGTGGGCGTCCCGCCCGCCCGGAAAATACAATTTAGATGCCGAACAGCTTATCAAGTTCCTCGGTAAAATAACGGTTATAAGTTTGTACTGAGGACTCAAGTCCTCATACAATTCGCTCGGACTTGAGTTTTCACTACGAACCAATTTGACGATCGCCGATCGATCGCACTTGGTACCACCGGAACAAGAGATGGTAAAATTCTATCTTGTTGTTGGAAGAGGGCGACTTTTTTATATTCTAGATAAGTCTCATCACAATAAGGAGCCAATAGGGAAAAATCATGAAACATTCACTTGTACGAACAGTGGCCGCACTGGCAGGTTCAGCAATTTTAACACTTGGCGCGATCGGTTCGGCTAAAGCATTTACTTTTGACGAAACCGAAATTAACCAAGACCGAGTAATTGTCATCGCCCAACCCCGCCCTTCCGGCGGCTACCAATTGCTAATTGTAGAACAGGTATCTAACACGCGACAATGCTGGAGCGAAAGTGGCTCTAATCCCGTGAAAGTCGATCCATTATTAGTTAGTTTTGATTTCACCGGTATTTGTGGTCGCGCAACAGACAGCAACGGCTTTTCAATTCGCATGGCAGGCACCGATTTAGCATTAAAATACGCCCTGACTTTGGAAATTGTTGATGGCAATGTTCTACTAATTGGAACTCCCGTAGATTACCAAGGTAAATCGGTGGTGATAGGCCGCACAAATGGCGATGCTAACGAATTTATGAAAATCACTCTCGATCCTGCTTGGCGCTTGAGCAAAAGAGCTTATCAAGGCCGCACATTAGGTCACTTTTATTTCACTACCAATCAACCCGCACCGGAAGAAATTGGCAATACCGGAGGCAATACCGGAGGCAATACCGAAGTAATACCGCAGCCAATACCAATACCAATACCGCAGCCAATACCGCAGGAAATACCGCAGCCAATACCGCAGGAAATACCGCAGGAAATACCAATACCGTAGGCAATACTAGCTTTTCTACAACTCGGAGATAGCTACCGAGGATATCTACGCTTCCGAAATTAAAGAAGCTGTGGGCTTTGGGTTTGTAGCCCGGTTTTTTCACAATAATACCTTTCGATCGCAATTTGCGGTTACCAGAGAGCAATTGGTATCTTTAGTTTGGGAATCTTTGAAAGGAATACAATGTGGTAATATCACATTTCCTAGCTATGTTTCTATCCCTCCCTATAGCGACGTTCCTATTTCCCACTGGAGTGCCGGAAAACTTCTATTTGCGCGGGACAACAAGATAGTTAGCGGCTATCAAGATGGAACTTTTAAACCTACCCAGCCCGTCACTCGCGCTGAATTGATGGGGGTGCGCCGTCGAGAGGCGGAATTCGGTTTTTCGGCGGGAATGCAGCCAAATTTAGTTGCTAAAGAGCCGTCTAAAACTTTTTTAGAATAACGGCTCATTAATGTCTGAAGGTATTGACGATATTGATCTAGTCTGTCCCTTATACAATCACCTCATTTGTGGGTTAATAGTTATATGTTGTACTCTTGTCAAGAACGGGCAAGATGCCCGTTCCACAAAATTTGATTTTATTGTGGAATGGGCATCTTGCCCGTTCCTAAACAAGTAATTGAGAAGGGTGCAAGATATCAGTTAATCAGGACTAAAGTCCTGATTACAAACCAGTTCGTAATCAGGACTTTAGATTTCATCATATCGTTTACTTGGGTTTCTTCTTAGATAGCTTTTTAGGAGTTTTCGGAACCGGGATTGTCTCTAATTCTTGCTGTGCGATATCTGAGGTTGAGTTACAAAAGTCATTTAAGGAAAGTTTTTGTTGCGATTCAAGTTCGTTTAGCAAGTTTGAAGCAGTTTCTAATATTTGCTTTCCCTGTCGGACTTGAATAGTAGTTTTATTTTCGATCGCATCTAGCAACACAAAAATCGAGACTGTTTGCCAAATATCTAAATCGTCGCCCACGACATCGCAAGCAGAGACAATTTTGCCGTTTTGTGGGGCGTGAATTCCTAAGCCGGAATCTTGAATTAACGGCTGGATTTCTGCTAGACTTAAATTCGCAAGGTCGCTAATTTTATGTTCGAGCGATACTAAATCTGCTAAATCGGGTAAGTTGACAGATTCGGCCGCTAAAGCATCGAACTTGAAGGTAAGAGTTTGATTCAGCGGATCGGAAATGGCATAAAGTGATTGAATTTGCGATCGACTAACCGCACCTTTCTCGAAAAAATCTCTACCTTGCGGGGCGATCGCAATTTTTCCATTTTCAGCCACCTCCAAGGTTTCCAAACTAACCAGAGTCGCCGCCGTAGTCTTCACAAAAATCTCGTCCAACCCCAGCAAATCCGCCAATTCCTTCAAAGTTGGCGCAGGTTCAAACTCAACGCCCGCCCGCAAAATGAACTCTTCCAACACGTTAAACTCGCGCGGTTCGCTAATCGCCACCTCCAGCGGAGTTTGGCGGATTGCAAAGCGGAATTGACGCGCCGCCAACACTGACAAACCCGGATTTTGTTGCTCAATTTGTTCGGCTAGCGAACTTAAATTTGAGTCAATTGTTTTAGTTGAGGACGCTAGAAACATCTACAAAACCTCCGCAGTGACGCACCGTTTTTGAAACTTCCTGATACATTTTTCCCACAGTACCTAGTTGTTGAGTAAATAAATCGTGGCAGCCGACAACTACCAGCAATTCTTGAGCGCGGGAAAATGCCACATTCACCCGTTCCGGTTCCTTAGCAAATCCAATATCGCCCCTAACATTATTGCACACTGTGCTGACAATAATTACAGGTCTTTCCATACCTTGAAATATGTCAACCGTACCAGTGCGGATGCTCAAAGCAGGGAATCTTTCGCCTTCGATTCTGTCTTTAATTGCATTTAATTGAGCAGCATAAAAAGTGATAATTCCGATTTCTTTCGGTGGTTCACCGTCGGCAACTTTGGGCTGCCAAGCTATCTCCATTTGTTCGCACAAACGCTCGATCGCATCAATCTCCTTGACATTCAACCGCGAAGTACCCTGTTTTTCCTCTTCAAATCCTTGTCCGATGGGCGTTTTCACCCACAGAATATGATTATTTTCTTGAATGATTCTACCTGCGAGGTTGTGGGCGCGCTTGGTGTCAGCTTCCTGAATGCCACAGTTGAGTTTTTGCTGGTAAAACTGATTGATTGCGCCCATGATTTGTGGGTGCATTCGATACTGAGTTGTCAGCATTTTTTTGATGCTGTCGCTGGCATTTTCAAACAAAACTTTGAACAGCGATTCTTTGATAAAGCTAAGTTCGTCTCCGGTACAGCCGATGTCTTCGGCAATATCGTCGATCGTACTTTGATTAAACATCGGCGGCAATTGCCTGTGATCGCCCACTAATACTAACTTTCTGCCTTTCAAAGCGGGGATTAATAACTCTGGCGGAGTGCATTTGCTAACTTCGTCAATGATAACTGCATCAAAGCTGGGAAAGTTTTTAGTAAAATCGAAACTAGCAGCTTGCACGCAAGTAATGCCGATCACGTTGGCATTGTCAATATAAATTTGCTTTAAATCGTTGCGGTCTTTTTCTGATGGATTGCGGAGTTTTTGAATCCAATCTGTCACAAACGTTTGAGAGCGATTTAGTGCGGTTTCTTCTTGTTCTAATTTACGTTGCCAAGTTTTGAATAAACGCTTAATTTTGTTCAAAAAAGCTACGGTGAATAATCCTGTATTCGGAACTTCTGGCTGATATTGAGTCGGGATAGTTTGCCATGCTGACTCCCACCAATTTCTCTCGACAAGTAATGCTGCTGTTGGTTGCTGCTGTTGCAGTTGAGCATTAATTTCGCTCAATTCTGCTTGTAGTTGAGCGAGTTGCTGCTGCGAAGTTGCAGCCGCAATTTGTAGCGGGGATAAATGCTCGTCAAGGGTGTTTTTGATTGTCTCCAAAACCCCAAAAGGATCTAAGTCAGCAATGGATTTTTCAAGCTGAATCGTGGTTGATTTCCAAGCCTCAACTTGCTTGACAAACTGCTGCGGTTGCTCCCAAATATTCGATTTTTGGGCGAGATATTGTTCGGATAAAATTCGCAATTTTTCAGGTACGTTTGGCTGTTGGACAATTGCTTGCAACAAAGTAGTAACTTCGCTAATTTTTAAGTTTGCCTCTTGCTGCGCTGTTTCTACCTGAAGTTTAGCGGCGGATATTTGCTGCTGGCTCAAGGTTTGACCGATTTTATCTAATAACTGTTGCTGTTTTATAAGCTGCTGTTCGGTTTCGGTTTTCAGGGGAACCACGCACTGACGGGCGTTTGCGAGGATACTGTGCAGCAATTCTTTGACTAGGCGATCGAAGGTAGCCTGGATATGATTTGGGTGCAAGGATTCACTATAAAATTGTTGAATGCTGCTTAAGAAAGTGCGAGCTTTTTCGATGATAAATTTGCGCTGACTTTGGCTGACTTGGGAATAGCTGGCGAAGTCTTTGGCTAGTTGCTGCCACTGTGTACGATCGCCCGCAGAGAGTACGATCGGCGTTTGACTCAAATTTAGGTGCAGAAACTCGCTAAACCGGAACTGTTGCCCTTGTATGTCCTTAAAACCTGCGCTTTCTTCGTGGGATATAGCCTTTTGCAACCGATCCAAATCGGGCAAATTGATTTTGCATTTGGGCGGTACGATCGGCAATTTGAGCGATCGGGCAATTTTCAGCAATCCTGTCGGCAATTCTACCATATCATCCGTCAGCATTGCGCCCGTTTCCCAGCAAGTTTTCACGACTTCATAGAGCCCCGTATCTGCTGTCTCAATCCACTGTGCAACGGCGACGACAACGGCTGCAATTTCCGCTTTTCGCAGTTCCAAATTCTTGATTTTCTGTTCGAGATTTTGGCGATGTGTCTGATTTTGCCGATCGCCCAATTCGAGTTGATTCACAGCCTCAGACATCTGCCGCGACACCCGCAACGACTCCGCAACCGCCGACATAGCGTGACAAACATCATCAGCGCGATCGAATGCCGTCTTAAATTCCGATATTTGCGCTGCTACAGTTTCCTGCAGCCAAACAGCAATCCCAAACGCGCCGCAAGCAGGGCGATCGAACCCTATTTGAATAGCATTGCTAGCGGCAATCCGCACATTTGCCATAAAGTTTTCTACTAAAACATTGCCTTCTGAATAGGGTTTTAGTCGGGGCATAAACTCGGCAACTTCTGGAGATTCCCAGTTAACTTGCGGCGCATCCAGTAGATTTTCTAGCCCCGAAACCACCGATTCAATATCGCTTTTTTCGGTTAAAATTAGTTCATAATTGGTTGCTTGCTGGTTGCACTTTTCCTCAATACTTGCTTTACTGTCGTGCAGGTGCTTTAGTTCATTAAAAAAATCTCTCTCTGCGGCACAGTAGGCGGTAAATCGCTCGGATTCTGCCACCAACTGCCGCAAAGATTTGACATTAGTCAGGCGCTGCGAGAGCTTTTGTTCGCAGTCAGTCGCCGTATTTTGCAGCCAAGTGCCGATCGCATTTTCCTCCAAAAACGGCTGCCCTTCTTCCTGCACCTTATGAGCTTTTCCCTTTCGCAAAGCCCGAATCGCCGGATTGTGAACTAACCGACTCAAAGCATTGTCTACAGCCAAATTTGCTTGGGAAGCAATTAGCGTTTTGCCACCCTGACGGGCAATTTGATAGCAAATCTCCGCAATCACAGTCGTTTTGCCCGTTCCCGGCGGCCCTTGAATCAAAATTAAATCCCGCGCCGAAAGCACCGTTTCTACGGCGGCAAGTTGATCGTCATTAGCATTGCGATTTAATAAATTTTCCCGATCCAATTTAATCAGTTTTTCGGGAATTCTCGCCTGAGAAGAGTCGAATAAAAACTCACTTAAATAGGGATTTTGAGCGCGCCCATCTGTCAGCATTTTTAAAGCTTTTTTCTTGCGTTCAATCTGACTAATATCGCCCGCAGCCTCAAAATACAAGAATCCTTGTTTGGGCATTTGATATCTGCCGCCCGCCATGCGAGATCCTAAATCAACATCTAACTTAATGCGTAATTTACCATGTTCAAAGTCAATTTCAGCGATGCTACCTAATGTCTCTCCATCGCGGCTGCTTCTGCTTCCGGGCGGCGAATCAAACAGGATAATTTCTTCATTTCTGGCTTTTTTCAGCCTTTCGCGAAAGTCGCCCAATTCTAAGGGATTTTCCTCGTAGCCGTCAAGAGTTGCGGAATTACGCTCAATTTCAAAAGTGACGATTTTGAAGCCGGAACCGTAATTGTGTCCTCGGAAAGGTACACAAAATTGACGCGCTTCGGCGATGCGTTTTTCTACATTTAAAAAAGTGTGCCAAACCTTTAGTTGTTCGGTAGTCGGTATGTGCCTGTCGTCCCAAAATGGCATTTGTTGGACGCGGGCGATCGACTTTACAGGAATTGGCGATCTACTGTTAGCCAAAAGTCGCAACTGAACCGGCAAAGAATACCCATCTTTCCTCCCTCTGGGAACCGCCACCAAACCAGCATCCAGCAGTTTTAAACCGCCAATTCCGTCTTCACAGCGTACAGTTGCTAACAACCGCAAAGTGCGATCAGCTTTTTGCAACAATTGGGGTAATTCAAAATCATCTCCATCCGTAGCAAGGAGCAATTCCCAGATTTCTTCTTCCGAAAATCTCTCATTTACCTTTTGGCGGCGCACGTAGAAAAGACTGTGGGATTTGCCGGCAATCTCAGACATCAGAATTTCCGCACGCTCTCTGCATTCCCAATCGCAATATTTCCCTAAAGCCGCTTCTCCTTCTATATCGCGAATAAACTTATTAATTGTGCGATCGCCACTAAATTTATATCCCCAATCTTCTGTTACTAAAGATGGCATATTTAGATTTTAGATTTTAGATTTTAGATTTTAGATTGGATTTAAGATTAGCACATCGGAACTTGTGCCGACACATTGGTGTCAATAACCAGCCTGAAACCCCTGAGAAATCTCGCTTTTCGCTGAGTCTAGATCCCCCTAAATCCCCCTTAATAAGGGGAGTAGGGGTTGACTTCGATGACGCTCTTGTCCCCCCCTTATTAAGGGGGGTTAGGGGGGATCGATCCCTAACTGTCAAACAGCAGACCCATACTACTTTTAACGTTAAGTTGACACAAATGATGCCGACAGAACCGCTAAATCCCAAAGATTAAGGTGTGCCGAAGCCCACCCGGAGGCGATCGAATTAAACAGTTGAGAATCAAAAGGGCGAACGATGGGACTTGAACCCACGAATGGTGGTACCACAAACCACTGCCTTAACCACTTGGCTACGCTCGCCGTATCAGTGTTAACTATAGCATCATATCTCAGCACAAGTCTAGGGGTAAGGCAAAAATATTTTGAAATATTTCTGAGCGTCCCTGAACCGGACAGATCGATGGTGCCTCAAATTCCAAGCACAGTAGGAGTTTAGCACAATTTTCGCTCTGTGCGATCGGCCTGTGCGAGCCTCTTCGAGGGCTTCGCCAACGGCAATTATCTCGCCCCCAGCACTCATGCGGCGTGGGTTCGGCAGCTCTGGCAGCGTCCCGATTCGATCCAGCGCATTAAAATAGCCTTATCAGCCCAGGCGCATCTACAGTCCAGTTTGATAAAACTCACCTCTGACACCATTTTTAAGAACAGGCTTTCCGGCCTGTTCCACAAAGAATGAATTTCTTTTAGGGTGGGATCTTCTAGCCCACCCCTAAAAGCCTGATTGAGAATGGTGCAATATCTCAGATGAAATGCTTGTGGGGTGTCCCGCCCGCCCGAAAAATACAACGCCAGAAGCGGGACAGCTTATCCCACACCGCATGAGTTATCAACCATCCCTTTTCTCTCTCTTCTCTTTTCCCTATTCCTTCGCGTCGCTTCGCGTCTTCGCGGTTCGTTTAAAAAAAACTCTTCTCCGCAATCCAAAATCTAAAATCTAAAATCTAAAATCGATATGAGCTACTGTATCAACCCAGAATGTCAAAATCCTCAAAACTCCCACACCGCCAAATTTTGCTTAAACTGCGGCTTTAACCTGTTGCTGAGACAGCGATATCGCCCGATTGAACTTTTAGGTAGAGGCGGATTTGGTAAAACTTTCCTAGCAATTGATCAAGACATCCCATCTCTACCCCGCTGTGCAGTCAAGCAATTTTATTTTTACGACCGCGACCCCGAAATTTTCAACAAAGCCGTTGAATTATTTCGCCAAGAAGCAGTCCGTTTAGACGAACTCGGAAAACACCCGCAAATCCCCACATTATTAGCGGGATTTGAACAAGAAGGTCATATTTATTTAGTTCAAGAGTTTATAGACGGGCCGACTCTTAAACAAGAATTAGACAAGAGTGTCTACGATGAAAATCAAATTTGGCAACTGCTGCAAGACTTATTGCCGGTGCTGCAATTTATCCATGAGAAGCGCGTCATTCACCGGGACATCAAACCCGAAAATATTATCCGCCGCCAGTCAGACAACAAACTCGTATTGATCGATTTCGGCATAGCCAAACTGCTGACTGATTCAGCGATACTCCGTTCAGCAACGCTCATCGGCAGTCAAGATTATGTAGCTCCCGAACAAATGCGCGGCAAAGTATTTCCTGCTAGCGACCTTTACAGTTTAGGTGTTACTTGCATTCGCCTGATGACGCAAGTTCCTCCCTTGGATATGTACGACTGCAACCACGAGCGCTGGTGGTGGCGCGAGTTTCTCCCCAAAGCCACGAGTATTAGCGACGAGTTAGGTGAAATTTTAGATAAATTGCTGCAAACTCGTCTCACTCAGCGGTACAGTTTTGCTA
Organism: Microcoleus sp. B4-C1; assembly: GCF_036705285.1. NCBI lineage: Bacteria > Bacillati > Cyanobacteriota > Cyanophyceae > Oscillatoriales > Microcoleaceae > Microcoleus > Microcoleus sp. B4-C1. Next base: position 34,849 of record NZ_JAUBUC010000063.1, read on the forward strand.
CGGAAGTTTTGGACGATATCAAAGCAGCTTTAGATATTCGCCATCAAAATTTGCTTTCGCCGGAAAAGCAGATCATCGCTCCTGCTCTTAATAATAGCGACAACTCTGCCGATATCAACGCGCTACAAACTCCTGATTCTCCGATTTTACCCACAAATGCCGTAGCCAATTCCGCAGAAACTTTTCCCTTATCTGTTACTTCAAATACTTCAAATCTCGATCCAACCCTAATTTCTGCACGGGGAATTAATTATACCAAACTGCGAGATTTTTTGTCAAACAAAAAGTGGAAAGAAGCCGATCGCGAAACTTGGGGCTTGATGTGTCAATCTCTTTCTCAGCCACCGGGTACTCAGCTAGAAATTAGCCAAATTTACCAGATCCCTTGCGAAGATTTGCAAACAGTCGATCGCCTTTGGCTGCACTACAGTCAAGGTCGGTTTGGCTTCAGCGTCCAAAAGCAGATTTACGAAAGCGTTAAGGGAGACTATATCAGATTTTGCGATCGGGTCAACTGGCAAACCTACAATTCTGCTACTACTTTAGGGCAGATTAAATTTAGTCAGCAAGCACCAATCGGACACCTCCCTCTCGCAGTTGGGTTGGCGGCATTCAGTGGCTGCGACACCTCGATGCCCTATCAGCAAAATTAACCGAGTGCGACAATAATCCTGCTCCTAAATTGTAATTCGGTCTACCGACTCACTAAGTATAATTTCATATTTAAACTCTACCGGAAAGCAGAGAAATTTGTTGAGCTAGATGTATCCATCGACCGAGGCTCGGTGCGATCGATTGTCGCACAATGGATTCTGAAGGTGAACACAGCTACAAGTCTGCAATCCTGAGACTGTAGCAACAGAATTAAAGAGAGGTATCAATCCATGTTTTTTCACAAAAAACAATTAATGGCTGCGGTGACTGTAGACCAACCCAACCCCCGTTTTGCCCAATTGCTGCTAGAACAGTTTGGCGGAGCAACCGGAGAACTGACAGCAGCTCTGCAATACTGGGTGCAGTCTTTTCACTGTGAAGATGCAGGGATTAAGGATATGCTCCAAGATATTGCAATAGAAGAATTCAGCCACTTAGAAATGGTGGGTCAACTCATAGAAATGCACACCAAAAACGTTGACCAAACAGAAGCTTACAAAAGCACTTTGTTTGCGGTGCGTGGCGTAGGCCCACACTTGTTGGACAGCCAAGGTCAAGCTTGGACGGCAGCTTATGTCAACGAAGGTGGCGATGTGGTGCGCGATTTACGCGCTAATATCGGTGCAGAAGCAGGAGCTCGCCAAACCTACGAAGAGTTGATTAAACTAGCACCGGATATGGGAACGAAAAAGACGTTGCAGTTTCTGTTGACTCGCGAAATTTCTCACACTCAAATGTTCATGAAAGCTCTGGAAGCGCTGGGCAAACTCACCGATCCGATGTTCGGCAATATTCCGCCAGATTCCACTGTGGATCTCTACTTTAACTTGTCCACAAATGGCAAGGATGAACGCGGCCCTTGGAACTCGGAACCTACTTTCAAATACATTGCCGATCCCGCTCCAAAAGCTTAATTTGAGAGTTGTTTAGCGTGTGGGGCTTAAAAGATTTAAGCCCTGTATTAAGTAATTTTTCAGCCGCCCGCCTTCTTTTGTAAGGTGGGCGGCTTAGAAAATTTAAGCCCTGTGTTGAGTGCGTAGGTTGGGTTGAGGAACGAAACCCAACATTTTCTCTACAATTTTCCTTAACTGAACCTTATTGATTTTTAAGCCGCGCACCGTAGGATATCGAACTTTTGTGTTGAGTATTTTTCAAGTCACGGGCCCAACGGTGTTATAATTATTTGAAATTCGGCTCGAACATTAACATCAAATCCATATTGAAATTGCGCTCATCCACCTATTTATTAGTTTCTCACGGCAGCCGTGACCCCAGACCCCAACAAGCTTTGGAAAACCTAGGTCAACTGCTGTCTCAAAATTTGGCTGACTCCTTCCCCGCAGTAGCAACCGCCACCTTAGAACTCGGGCCCGCACCGCTGCACGAACAAATTTGCAGTTTTGGCGAACGTACCCTGTCGCTGGGACTGACAGAATTGCAAATCCTGCCTGTATTTTTATTGCCGGGAGTTCACGTCGCCGAAGACATACCGGCAGAGGTGGAAATTGCCCAAAAAACTTTTGGTGACAAGCTAAAAATTGAATTGCGCCCGCATTTAGGTTCCCAGGAAGCAGGCTTAACAAAATTGGTAAAAAGTCAGATGCAAGAGGTGAGTTTTCTCCCCAATCTGCTATTGCCAAAATGGATTTTATTATCTCACGGCAGCCGTCGCCCCGGAGGTAACTCGATTGTTGAGGAAATTGCCAGCAAACTCGGTGCGCTGACAGCTTATTGGTCGGTAAAGCCGAGTTTGGAAGAGCAAATTGACAGTTTGGTTCGTGGTGGACAGCAGCAAATAGGGATTGTGCCATACTTCTTATTTAATGGAGGAATTACAGATGCGATCGCCAAAAATGTAGCACAGCTAAAGCAGCAATTTCCTGCGGCGGAACTTCATCTCGCAAATCCTCTAGGCGCAAGTGTAGAATTAGCAGACTTAATTGGGAATTTAATTCAAAAATGAACCGCAGAGGCACAGAAGAGGTAAAGGAACCAAGAAAAATGTCTTTAGGAAAAGTGTATTTAGTAGGTGCGGGGCCCGGAGATCCGGGTTTGATGACCTTGAAGGGAAAAGCTTTGTTAGAGTGCGCGGATGTGGTGATTTACGACGCTTTAGTCAGCCCTCAAATTTTGGCAGCAATTAACCCCCAAGCAGAACGAATTGATGCCGGAAAACGCAAAGGGCGTCACTCGTTAATGCAGGACGAAACAACTCAGTTAATGATAGAAAAAGCTGGAGATAATGCGATCGTAGTTCGTCTCAAAGGCGGCGATCCGTTTATCTTCGGCCGCGGTGGCGAAGAAATGGAAGAGTTGGTAAAAGCTGGAGTGTCTGTAGAAGTTGTGCCCGGTGTAACTTCTGGGATTGCGGCCCCTGCTTATGCGGGAATTCCTTTAACACATCGATCGTACAGTTCCTCAGTCACCTTTGTCACCGGCCACGAATCAGCGGGAAAATATCGACCGGAAGTAAATTGGCAGGCGATCGCCCGTGGCTCCGAAACCATTGTAGTATACATGGGAATCCACAATTTGCCTTACATTATCGGCCAGTTAACAGCAGCAGAATTAAGTGCAGAAACGCCCATAGCGTTAGTGCGCTGGGGAACGCGGCCGGAACAAGAAGAATTGATCGGGACTTTGGGTACAATTGTAGAGCAAGTTGAGGCGATCGGATTTGCAGCACCTGCGATCGCGGTAATCGGAAATGTCGTTAATTTGCACTCGATATTGTCTGGCTGTCGGCCAGTTTCTCAGACTGTAGAATAAGCGCAGAAATTGCCCCTAAATCCTCGTAGGGTGCGTACTGCGTACCCTACTTACTACTTTTGATGCGTCTGTGCTGTTGATTTCAACGCGCCACCTGGCGCATATACTCCCCCCACAACTGAGCGGCATTTGCACTACCTCCGGCAGTCGGAGAATTATCATCATTTCCCAACCAAACTCCTGTCACCAGTTGCTGACTCGGAATATAACCGACAAACCACAAATCTCTATTATCATTAGTCGTGCCTGTTTTTCCAGCTTCTCCCAACCCCAAAGCAGCACTGCTACCCGTACCTCCCCGCACAACACCTTGCAGCATATCAGTCATCGTATCCGCTACGGCTTCAGAAACTAACTGCCGATTGGCAATGCCATCTTTTTGATACTCATAAATCACCCGGCAACTGTTAAAATCATTTCGATCTTTGCAATCGCTGCTGTCAATAATTCGCTTAATTACGTGGGGGCGATTTCCTAAACCCCGATTGGCCAAAACCCCGAAAGCACCCGTTAATTGCAACACATTAACTTCACTTTCACCTAATACTAAACCAGGGTTAGAACGCAGTTCCGAAGTAATTCCCAAACGTCTTGCCATTCCCACTACATTGTCTAAACCGACATCTTGTGCAATTCTCAAAGCAACTGCATTTTCCGACTGTGCTAAACCCCGATACATATCAGCATTACCGCTGGTTCTTTCGCAGCCGCTGTAACTTTGTCCGCCCCAAGAAAGGGGGGCGCAAGAATAAGTTTTATCGGGTGAGATTCCCTGTTCCAGGGCGGCTGCATAGCTGAAAATCTTAAATGTAGAACCGGGCTGTCTCAAAGCTTGGGTAGCCCGATTAAACTGACTTTTTAAATAATCTACGCCCCCAACTAAAGCTAAGACTTCCCCGGTTGTACTATTGAGAGTTACCACGGCTCCTTGAGAAAAACCTGCACTGGCTCCCGCATTTTCAACAGCATTTCTGAGGGAAGTTTCCGCCAACTTTTGCAGGCCGGGGTTCAAGCCTGTTTCTACAATAAAATTGCCTTCTCTGGCTAACTGCTCCCCCAGCAAAAACTCCAATTCGTCAAATACATAACTGTAGAAATAAGGAGCGATCGTACTTTGCAGATATTGGCGAGCTTTAGGATTGATCTCAATTCGCGATCGCCTCGCGCGATCGGCTTCTTCCTGAGAAATCGTCCCCAGTGCGCGCATCCGTTCGATCACTCGATCGCGATACTGCACCGCCAACTGATAATTTTGAATCGGATTAAAACTGTTGGGAGCAGGCAAAATCCCTGCCAAAGTCGCCGCCTCTGACAAAGTTAAATCCCTGGCAGACTTCCCAAAATAAAACCGAGCCGCATCCTCAAAACCGTAAAGGTCAACTCCCAAAAACACGCGATTCAAATAAGTCAGCAACAGCTCATCTTTGCTGTAATAATTCTCCAGTTTCAAGGCAACTACAGCTTCCCGTAACTTGCGTCCCGCCGAATCTTGAGTTCCCACATAATCTCGAAACAAACTCCTCGCTAATTGCTGCGTCACAGTGCTGCCGCCTTCGCGAATTCCTCCCCCGCGAACATTGGTCAAAAGCGCGCGCAAAACTCCGATCGGATCTACTCCCAAATGCCAATTGTAGCGGCTGTCTTCCGAAGCAAGTACCGCCTTGGATAAATAAGGCGAAAAATCCTGCAATTGCTTTAATTCTAAGTGAGCGTTATTCTGAGGAGGACGTAGGGGAGTTTGCCCATCGCGGGCGTAAACAATCACGGGGCCATTGATACTTCTCGGCAGAGGCCGCACTTGAAACTTTGTCGATTCAGCACCTACCAACACGGCAATCAAAGCGGTGATTCCGCTGACGCCGTAAAAGCTGTAACGCACAAGTTGCACATACCAAGGCGGCGGATATACGTACTGAATTCTGACAGCGGCGGCTAGTTCCGGCGGCCCTAAAGTGAACACGTCTCCGTGACGCAGGGACATACTTTTAACTCGCCTTTTGCCATTGTAAATGCCGTTTGTGGAGTCTTCATCTTTGATGACAAAAGGAGTCCGCCGCCGAGTATCCCGCGACAGGGATAAGTGCACGTGACTGACAACGGGATTGCGAACTACTATATCTGAAGATTTGGACGATCGACCTAACAAATATCGATCGCCCAACAGCGGATAAACCTCAGCTTTAGCTGCACCCGCATCCTGAACCCACAGTTCGGGTACTTTGGCATTAGGTTTCAGCGCTAGCTGGTTAAAATTAACCTTGGCAATAGTCTGGACTGCTTGGGTAATTGCACCCAAGACGGTTTGAGGTTTGCGGGGCGGCGGCGGTGGGGTCATATTTCGCTGTGCACTACGATCGAGCGATCGGCTCTTGCACCATTCTACTCGCAACTTTTGGCTAATTTCACGATCGGCTCACACTCTTAGGGCGATCGTCGGCTAATGGCGATCGATTTTGGGGTTATTGGTGAACCCGCAAGGCCAGCAGTTGATTGAGCAAATCTCCACCCAGCCACAACAAATCCCGATCTCACCAGGAAATTAAATTATCATAAACTTGCCCAAAAATTAATACTTTCGATAACATTTATAGCGGTTCTCAAGCGTGGTGAGGTATGGGGTGAGTCCTATGCCCTATGCCCTATGCCCGCGAGAGCACCTCATGTTACTGAGGATCGCGAATTAAATAACTTACAATTTTAATTGTTATTGTGGGATGGGCGTCCCGCCCGTCCTTTTTGGACGGGC
>NZ_JAUBUC010000064.1:0-40433 GCF_036705285.1 Microcoleus sp. B4-C1
TTTCTTGATGACAATATTGCCGATGCCTTTTTGTACGGCTTCACTCAAGGTGACGACTAAATCAGCAGCAACTGCAATATTAGTGGCGTTGTCTGCAGGGGTGAAACTGGCGGCTGTCGGCGCTGTGGTGTCAGCTACGGTAATCGTTCCATAGGTATTACTATTATCAGTAGCAGTGGTACTGGCATTTGTGGCAGAATTACTACTGTAGGTCACTCCTGATGCTGTTACGGTTGCACCAGCGTTCACGAAAATAGCACCGCTTTTACCCTGACCGGGCTGAGCGCTAAATCCGCCCGCACCTCCAGTGGCGCTGTTGTTATTAAACGTGGCATTCGTTAGCACCAGAGAACCATTGCGAAGGAAAATGGCTCCGCCTAATCCAGCTCCGCCGCCACCGCCAGCGTCGTAACCATTGCCGCCGAAACTGCCTCCTAAGCCACCGCCGGTATTCCCGCTACCACCACCACCACCAAAGCCACCATTACCACCAAGGCCGTAGGTAGAACCGTTAGCAGCAACGCCCGCATTACCACCACCCCCACCGAATCCTCCAGAACCGCCTTGACCCGATACACCGCTAAACTGGCTAGCACCACCGGCACCGCCGCCACCAAAGTCACCTCCTTGACCGCCGTTGGTACCATTAGCATTGACAGCACTGAGGCCACCGCCGCCACCCCCACCGAACCCTCCGTTGCTAGCAACTCCACTATTGCTGGTTGTGCCGCCCGTGCCGCCGGTGTTACCAAAGAAGCTACTGCCACCACCGGTACCCCCACCAGTGGTGCCATTAGTCCCAATGTCACTAAATCCGCCGCCACCACCCCCACCACCAGGTTGGTAGCCACCTGAGCCACCGGCTCCGCCGAAGCCGCCACCACCACCCAAACCATTAGAAGCGCCTCCTTGACCGCCTACTGCCTGGTTCTGGGTAAAGGTAACATTATTGATGGTTACTTGAGCGGGCAGTGAAGTTCCGTTGCCATTGATAAATAATGCACCACCAGCCCCTAGTCCACCACCACCGCCAGCAGCACCATTGCCACCATTGCCGCGTCCGCCATGCAGGGTGAGGTTGCTAAAACTCACTGTGCCTTGGTTAACAAAGAACAGGCGCACATCACCGTTGTCATTAATGCCATTATTATTGGCATCCCCACTTATCTTTACGAGGTTCAGCCCAGTCCCCTGAATGCTCACACTGTCATCGACGATTAGTTGCGAATTGAGGCGGATGGTTTGGGAGGTGTTAAATACACTGGGATCGAAAACAATGGTGTCTGCACCCGTCTGGGTGTTGGCTTGGGCGATCGCCTCGCGCAACGACCCCGCCCCACTGTCGTTGGTGTTCGTCACGGTAAAGGTGGCAAGTACCCCGTCATACTTCTGTGATCCTTGTGTCTGAAAAGCTATGGGAGTCTCAATGTTGCCGGTGTTTACCTCCAAAGCCCAGTCGCCACCTAATGCTGCATTACCGGTCTTGTTGGTAGATGCTGCCACATCCGCCCCTGTGATTTGACTCAGGCGCTTTACGAAGTTTTCTCCAACTTCTCCGGCTGCTACATCGCATCCATAAAGTAGAATATCCCCATTTGCTGTCAGCGCACTTCCCCACTGTTTTATCTGAGCGCTAAAATTTTCTAGGTTATTGTCATTGAGTACGTCTGCACCGAGTTTTAAACTGCCTTCGCTGCCGTGAGAAACTATATGAACTGCTTCAATATCTTTTTGATCTGCCAAGGCTTTAGTAATTTGGTCGATCGCGCTGGAATTTTCATTTAAAATCACAATTTGAGCGGGATCGATGCCTTGGATCAGGCTTTGATAATCTTGTACAGAGGAGTCAACGAAAATAATTTGCTTGTTCGCGATTGGTAGGTTCATAATTCCTGACATCCTTGATATCTATATATTGTTTACATCCAAGTCTGGCCGGGGTTGAAACCCCCGCCTCAAATCTTAAGTGCTCCCTATGAGGACTGAAGAATTGATTAGTTCTATTGCTTAAATAAATCGGGCGGTAAAATTGTTAGCCCGTTCCGCTGGAGGATTAAATAACCTGGAAACATCCAAGGCGTTACCGCGAATTAGTAGCTCGATACAGTCCATAATTCAAGCGATGTTTGTGATACAGAACATCACTTTGGCTTCGGGAAATAGTGCCAGGATTAATGACAGTTTGCTGCATCACAGGCGATTGGTGTCCCCGATCGCTTCTTTTTCAGCTTGTGGCTGGTAGTCAGCCGAAAAGATACTCATAATCAGCGTCGGTTTGAGTTCAGGGGAAATAAACACGGAACACTGATTGTTTTGGGTCACGGCTGACAGCATTCGATCGACTGGCGCCCCCAACAGGGGAAGTCATAGCGCTGTAAAACCGGGGATTTTGTCGTAGTAGTGCAGCCAGTAAAGTAGAGCCTGAGCGGGGTAGTCCTGATACGAAGTGGGCTTTCACTGGCTTCGCGTGGGAATGAATGTAGATAGCATAGATGCAAATTTAATATATCATACTAAAGACATATTTTTTATACCATATTTTTATTTAACACTTGGCAACACAACATCCAGGTTTACGATATCTTTACAATCTAGAGATCGTGGGTTGGCTTTCCCTATCTCTATCGTTGCTTCGGGCCCCTGCCTCTGTAAAGTCGGAAAAGTCGGATCTTAAAGTCGGAAAAGTCGGATCTTTGCCATGAGGAGATAATTTAGATATCCAAGAGAGGCTGTGGGTATGAGGGATTATTTTTTTTAGCGGAATTTTATTGGCTATTTTGCCAGACAGCATAAAGTTTGACGATATCTTGAGAATCTAGACATCGCCCTTGTTAATTACTCTGGAATTTTTGACCGCAGATGTCGGCGGATGTACGCAGATGGACGCGGATGAGTGTTGATGTGGATTTAAGGACGATCGCCCTTTTTGGTATTTTGTGTACTTAAGGGCGATCGCACTTTGTCTCAATTCCCTAAATCAGTCTCCAATTTCGGATATTTATTTGCGAAAACGGCCCCGAATGCGATCGACAAACATATCAACTTCCGGCAACTTCATTTGACTGACAAACAGGGCAAAAAGCCCTAACCCTACAAAACTTGCCACACTCAACTGCACTAATTGAATTACCAAACCTTCAGTACCCAAAACTCTTTGACACGCTTGCAGAGTAGCCAAGGTAACGAAAGCAGTTAGACAACTGCCAGAAGTTAACCCCAGAAAAGGCAAACTCCACTCCCCCCAAGGCAGGCCGCCCAGCTTTTTATCTAATAAGTACAAAAGCATAATCATCGAAACAAGATTCACTCCCACCGTCGCCAAAACTAATCCGGGCGCGCCAAAGGCTCCTACTAACAAATAATCCAAAAGACCGTTTAAAAAGATATTGATAATACTGATGCGAAAAGGCGTTTCTCCGTCTCCCAAAGCGTAAAATACCCGTACCAAAACGTCGCGTCCCAAATACACAAACATTCCAATACTGTAAGCCATCAATATCGGCGTGACAAACTCCGAGGCCGATCGATCGAAAGCATAGCGTTCGTAAACCACGCGGACGATCGGCCCGGCAAGTGTTACCATTAAAGCGCTCAGCGGCAGCATCGTAAGGGCCGTCAAAATTAAAGATTGACGAATTCGAGCTTTTAATTCCGGCCAATCTCTGGGATCGGTGAGGCGAGAAAATATGGGGAGAAATGGCACTAAAATTACATTAGAAATGATGCCTAAAGGCGTCATAACTAACAAGCCACTGTAACCCATCGCAGAGGCAGCTTGAGGGATGTAGGATGCGAAAAATAGGTCAGTATAAACATTAATTTGCAGCATTCCTGATGATAAGGTAGCAGGAAGCATCACCTTAATTACTTCTTGCACTCCCGGCCGTTTAAAATTAAACCGCAAGCGCAATGTTCCCAAGCCGGCGCGCCACTGTGCCGCTAGTTGCACCAACCACTGCAAAACTGCGCCCGCTAAAGTTCCCCAAGCTAACACTAAGCCGCCAATTAGTGCGAATTCTGGCTGAATAATTTTGTTTCCGATTTGCAGTGCGAGAATCCCCAAACCGCCGACAAGTGCAACGCTGGAAAATAAAGGGCTAATCGAAGGCAACCAGTACATATCGGCAGCGTTGAGAGTGCCGAAACCAATTCCAATTAAGCCTGAAAGTAATGCCATCGGTGCCATAATCCGAAATTGCTGGACGGCAATTGCTTTAATTTGTAAACCTTCGGCTGTTCTATTTAATCCCGGTGCCACCAAATCGATCAGCGGATCTGCAAAAATAATTAAAGCGATCGTCACCAACAGCAACAAGCCCCCGACTAAGGTGGTGATAGTCTCGACTAAGGGTGCTGCTTCTTTTTTATCCCGGCGGGCTAAAACACTGACTATGGCGCTGTGAAATGGCCCGTTAATCCCTCCCAGCAAAATAAATAAGAAACCAGGGATGACGTAGGCGTAGTTGTAGGCATCGACGGCGACACCGACTCCAAAGGCTGCGGCGATCGCAATTTGGCGCACCAATCCAAAGACTTTGCTAATTAGAGTGGCGACTGCGACAATGCCGGCAATCCCTGCGAGGGAACGAGATGGCTTCTGTAATTGGGACACAAATGGTTACAAACGCTAGTGCTAAAAGGATTCACTTATTTTAATCGCGAATCGGGAGAATCATATCATGAACTCATAAAACTTCTAGGGGGAATAGCGCTGATACCAATTTTATCGATATTACTGACTTGCGGAAATTCAATAATCGATCGGGGCTATTCGTGCTAACTACAAACCGCCATTTCGTGCTATGATGCGTCAATCTAAAATCTACAATCTAAAATCTACCATTTAAAAATTATGAAATAAATGAGTTGCTCAAAGCAGATAAATAACATATAGTTGATAACTTATGATCGATTGTGTTAGCTCCCAGACTTATTTAAAAAGTTCCGAGCCAGGTATTCGGTTATAGGTAAAATCTAAAATCGAGAATTTAAAATCTAAAATCTAAAATCTAAAATCTAAAATCGAATGACTGACTTAATTTACAAATATCCTCCTCTTTTACCCGGCATTCTCATCAAACGTTACAAGCGATTTTTTGCCGAAATCGAACTAGATTCGGGAGAAATAATCACGGCGCACTGTCCGAATACTGGCCCGATGACTGGTGTTTACATTCCGGGCAATCCAGTCCTAGTATCTCCCAGCGACAATCCTAAACGCAAGTTAGCTTATACTTGGGAATTAATTAAAGTTTGCGACACTGTGCCAACTTGGGTGGGAGTTAATACTGGGCTGCCAAATCGAGTAGTTAAATTAGCTTTGGAATTGAAATTGTTTCCAGAGTTGGGCAATTACAGTTTAATTCAACCGGAGGTTGTTTACGGCACTGATAAAAAAAGTAGAGTGGATTTTTGGCTAACTGGTGAGGAAAAACCGATTTTTCTGGAAGTGAAAAATACAACTTGGGTAAAAGAGGAGTTGGCTCTATTTCCCGATACAGTGACGGAGAGGGGACAGAAACATTTGAGAGAATTGATAGAAGTGGTGCGGCAGGGTTCGAGGGCTGTAATGCTGTATTTTATTAATCGCGGAGATTGTACGGATTTTGCTCCGGGGGATAGTGCCGATCGCCTTTACGGAGAATTGTTCAGACAGGCGATTAGTGAAGGTGTCGAAGTTTTGCCTTGTCGGTTTGATGTGACACCGGAAGGCATTCGCTATTTGGGGTTAGCAAAACTGGATCTACCAACCCCTAAATGATTGATTTATTTAAATTGCCTGCATTTCTCGATCGATCTCGACACTAGCCACGCCCGGTACGCTCTTTAGTCCTTCTAGCTTCGATTGAGAAACTTCTCCAATAACGATACCAATCACAGGCAGTACCTCATCCACTTTCATTCCCGCCGATTCTAAGGCAGTGACAACCGATTGAATTACCGATATGTTTTGGTCGTCAACACTCACTATGATGCGCTGTACTTGGTCGTCAGACATATTTAGCATCCTTTGGAGCAAATCCATTGCGCTATTGTAAATTGTCTTCTGTTAGATCCCCGCAGGCTTAAAGTGCTGCGGGGATTTGGGTATTCTGCATTACGGAGCTTGTACTAAACCGCTTCCGACACGAGTATTTGGCAAGGGTAGCGCCATAGCATAGGAAGTCAGCAATTGCCAAAGTTCAGCACCTCGTTTACCAGTCGATTCGGCATACAGGGCCGCGAGCCCAGCCACGTGCGGTGTAGCCATGCTAGTGCCATTGTAAGCAGCATAACGCCCTTGCTCCATAGGCACTGATGAGTATATTTCCACTCCCGGAGCGGCGATATCGACTTTAGCCCCTGGAAATATGCCAGATTTAGCCGAGAAGTCAGCCACTGCCTCGCAGTTATCGATCGCTGCAACAGCCATAATCGACTGGCTATTGGCTGGTTGTCCGACGCTTCCTCCGGTTCGTCCGTTATTTCCGGCGGCTGCCACGATCAGACACCCATTTTGCAGCGATCGGCGGCCGACAGTTTCGTAAGCAGTAGACGGTGTTCGAGTGGGGTTTCCTAATGACATCGAGATCACTTGACACCCATTGGCGATCGCCCATTCCATCCCGGCGAGAATCCAGCCACTAGCGCCACTACCGGCATTGCTCAACACTTTACCGACATAAATGGTCGATTCGTAAGCGATCCCGTACCGCCGGCCGTTCTGATCCTTGAACCCGCACGCTGTCCCAATGCAGTGCGTGCCATGACTGTTGACATCTTGTACGTCCTCCCCAGGCACGAAGGACTGCGATACGATCGATCGGCCCGCGAAGTCAGGATGCAATAAATCCATCCCCGTATCCAGCACCGCAACTTTCATTCCGCTACCAGTCAGCAGAGAATTCATCACCTTCGTTGCCTTCAAACCCCAAGTAGACTTGCTATCATCAGCAAAACATCGTGGTTTCTGGATTTCTGCTACCTCTGTATTAGTGGCTTTGTCGTACAGGTTATCCACCGCATCGCGATAGCCCCGCAGGTAATCTGCCGACAACCCATCGCCAATGGCGTAGAAAGTGCGCTCTGGTTCGATCGCCAGAATAGCCGAATCCTCTCCCGCTGATGTCATGACGCTGCTGAAAGCCTCTTCGTCTAAGGAAACAACGGCAACGCCGAGAGTAGGAAACACCGCTCCCCCTGCAGCTTCAATTTGGCTCAAGTCTAGAGCAGAGTCCGCGAAATCGGAAGCATTTGCCAGTCCTCTGATACCAGTTTGGTCGCTCAAGAGGTCTAATCCTTCTGTCACTGCATCTTCGCCGAAAGTAATAATGTAACGCCCTGTTGTTGCATCGGCTTGGGCAGTTTCTGGGATGGGAAAACTAGGTTGTTGAGACATAAAATACCTCTTATTGAGTATTTGACGGTTTGACTGGGATGAGAAATCTCTGACAGCTTTTATGACATTGATTTCTCTTCAGGTTGAGTTGTCGAAATTAAGCTGTCTTGCTCCTGATGAAACCCGGTTTTTTTTTGTTAATTCAATTAGCTTTGGATAATGCGTTTATTTGCAAAAGAGAGTTCTTTAATCCCAAGGCTGTTTCATTTTCCAAATCTAAGCTTGCAAGGGCAAGTGACAAAACTGACTTAATCTAATTGCTGCGAAATTCTCATTGGTAGGACTTACGCTGCATTCCTTCTATTTTGACACTATGTGTACTTGTATGGTGCTCTTCGGCGCACCATACAAGTACAGTCTTTGCATAAGTCGTATAATAACAGTGGCTAGCTGTTAGTTACCAGTCGCATAATCGAGGGACTTGCATAAATTTTATTTTTGTGTTAATCGAAGTAGAGGCTATTGTAGAGATTGGCGATCGGCGAAAAAGAAAGTGACAGTCAATCGACTTGAGATTTGAGATTTAAGATTGAAGAAAATGTTTAGTTGATAAATTACCTGTCAACATCAGGCGATGTTTCGCTTACAATACACTATGTAGCATCAAATAAAAAAGAGCGATCGCACTATGGGAATGACCCTGACCGAAAAAATCTTAGCCAAAGCATCGGGCCGCACTAAAGTCGAGCCCGGAGAAAATATTTGGGTAGAAACAGACGTGTTGATGACCCACGATGTCTGCGGCCCCGGCACTATCGGCGTTTTCAAACGCGAATTCGGTGAGAATGCTAAAGTCTGGAACCCAGACAAAATCGTCCTCATTCCCGACCACTACATTTTCACCAACGACGAACGCGCTAACCGTAACGTCGATATTCTCCGCGATTTTGCGAAAGAACAAGGGATAAAATACTTTTACGACATCACGGATCGATCGGACTTCAAAGCAAATCCCGACTACAAAGGAGTTTGCCACATCGCCCTAGCACAAGAAGGCCACACCAGACCAGGGGAAGTGCTGTTCGGCACCGATTCCCACACCTGTAATGCCGGCGCTTTCGGACAATTCGCCACCGGTATCGGCAATACAGACGCGGCTTTTATCATGGGAACCGGCAAACTGTTAATCAAAGTTCCCGCAACCATGCGCTTTGTGTTCAACGGTGAACTGCCGGATTATTTGTTAGCAAAAGACCTAATTTTGCAGATTATTGGTGATATTAGCGTTGCGGGTGCTAACTACCGGACGATGGAATTTGCCGGCGATACAGTTGAGCGTTTGACGATGGAAGAACGGATGACGCTGTGCAATATGGTGATTGAAGCTGGCGGTAAAAACGGCACGGTTGCGCCCGACAAAACTACGTTTGATTACGTTACTTCTCGGACTGACAAACCCTTCGATTCATTTTACAGCGATGGGGATGCTAAATTTTATAGCGATCGCACCTACGATGTCACCCAATTAGAACCAGTCGTCGCCAAACCGCACTCTCCCGACAACCGCGACTTAGCGCGCAACTGTCGCGATGTCAAGATCGATCGAGTTTACATCGGTTCCTGCACCGGCGGCAAAACCTCCGACTTTCTAAATGCCGCCCGCATTCTCAAAGGAAATCAAGTCAAAGTTCCGACGTATTTAGTACCAGCAACTCAGAAAGTTTACGAAGATTTGTTTGTCACAAAATACGATGGTCAAACGCTTTCGGAAATCTTCTTAGCTGCCGGCTGCATCGAACCCGCAGCGCCTTCTTGCGCCGCTTGTTTGGGCGGCCCGAAAGATACTTTTGGGCGGATGAATGAACCAGAAATTTGTGTATCTACAACTAACCGGAATTTCCCCGGCCGCATGGGGAATAAAGAAGCGCAAGTTTATCTAGCTTCGCCTTACACGGCCGCGGCTTCGGCGCTGACTGGGCACGTCACAGATCCACGCGAATTCCTGTGTTAGAAGTTGCTTTCTACCAGTTGTAGGGTGCGTCAGACTTTCACTCTATAATTTATCGATGGTTTGGGATATGACGCACCTTATATTATGTTCGATCGATTAGTTTCGATCTGGGCGGGGGCGGGTTTATTGTATTGTCGATTCTAGGCAAATACTATTGGTGAACCCGCCCCTACAAGACATGGAATGAGATTGTAACCGATCGATTTATCTTAAATTAAATGAACAAGCTAGGTGAGATTTGAAAATAATCGCCGAGTGCCTTAGCTTGTGCTTTGCTAATTGATCGCTTGCCATTCACAACTTCAGATACTACGCCGCTAGATCCAATGATACCTACCAAGTCTGCTTGGCGGGTGCCGCTGGATTCCATGATATGTTGCAAAATCTCATGAGGTTCGGATTTGTCTATCGGATAGTTTTCTGTCTCGTAAACTTCTATCAAAGTGACTAACAACTTGTATAAAACTTTCTCCTCTGGAGTGAGGTTTTTAGCAAATGTTAGCCTTTCTGCAACTGCCAGGAGGCGATCGTATTCTTCCTCAGTTTCGATCGCCTTGGGAGCAATTTCTGCGAGCAAGTTGCTGTAAGTCGTTCGGTCAAAAGTTAGGGTCATTTTTCCATTTTTCTTGGTCGTAGTCAGAGTGGGTTAGGAAATATTTGTAGAAAACAGTTTGGTTCTCATAGTTAATCCCAACAATCAGGCGATAGTCGTTGCCTTTGATATTAAAGACGGTAAAGTTTCCTACTGCTTCGGCATCCCGATAAATTTTGCGAACATCCTCCAAATTATGCCATTCCGCTTTGTTGACAGTTTGTTTCCAAATCTCAATTTGGTTTTTGACATCCGGGTACTTGGCAGCATTATTACGGAGGTTGCGGAGCGAAATTAGGTGCATTTGTTTTTAGCTTTTTAGTGGTTTTGTATTGCATCTCTTTCGCTTCCATAACGTGGCTTATTCAATCACTTTATACAGGACTTACTCACAGATTTTATCTATAGCAATCCTTGCAAGAGTCGTAAACTTTTTACCCCACCCCAACCCTCCCCTTGGTAAGGGGAGTAAGAAATTCACAAATGATTTAGGATTGCTATATAGAGCGATCGCTGTCCACCAGAACTCTACAGGTGATCTCAAAGTTCGGTTATGCAGGGTAATACCAAATCCGGGTTAGGCATCCCCTTTATTGACCAGGAATTTCAAAGGTGGTACCCGCCACGTGATTTATCCGTGGAATCAATCCAAAATCGAAAATCGAAAATCCTCAAGCCCCCGCATTTATCTCGCGCAAGTCAATCGAAAATCGAAAATCGAAAATCGAAAATCGAAAATCGATTGACGGAATATTTATAACAGGGGTGGTAAACTCGGATTTGGTATAAGTCCTGCTTGTATACTCATACTCTCATTTTGAGAGGTAAGTGTCAAGGGTCGATCGGGTAAACATTTTTTAAGCTGCGTAGGTGAGTTGTGTTTGTGCAGTACGCACTGTGCACCCTACTTGAATTGACAGGAGATTTACTTTGAAAACACTATTTTTGGCTTGGCAAAGCCCGGACAGCGGTTCTTGGTTTCCGATTGGTCGATTGATATTTAACGGTAAAGAATACCAGTTCAATTATACAAATGGTGTTCTAGAAGCTAAACTTAAGTGCGGGTTTCAACCCTTGCCATCTTTCCCGGATTTCCATAATGTTTACACTTCACAGAAACTGTTTTCGTTGTTTTCTAATCGAGTGATGGCCCGATCGCGCCCTGAGTACCCTGAATTTGTACAGTGGTTGAATATCCCTGAACATGAACATGACCCAATTGCTTTATTGGCGCGCAGCGGAGGCAAACGGGCAACTGATAAATTTGAGGTGTTCCCTTGTCCCGAACCAGATGAAAATGGACGTTACTGTATCCATTTTTTTGCAGATGGACTGCGATACCTTTCAAAGTCGGCAATTGAACGGATTAATCGGCTTCAAGTGGGCGAACTTTTGTATTTAGCCCACGAATTTAAAAATCCGCGCGCTTCCCGTCTGCTTCTGTGTACTAAAGATCACTGGATTGTCGGCTATTGTCAGCGCTATCTTGTGGATGATATTTTTGAAATTATTTTGCAGCATCCAGAATTGGTTTGCGTACAAGTCGATCGCGTCAATCAACCCCCAACGCCGCTACAGTTCCGCTTGCTATGCAAGATGACTGCCGATTGGCGAGACTTTCGCCCCTTCCAAAGTCGGATGTACCAGCCGATTAGCAATGATGTTTTAGCTGCAAGTGCGATCGGATAATCAGCAACAATAAGTAAAATTACGATCGCAGAATTAGGGAAGAAGCCAAGTTAATTGTTGTGAATTGAATACAGAAGATTGCACAATTTATACAAATAATTAGCTTAATCTTGACATTTTTTACATAATAGAGTATGTTTGAGCTAATTTATCGATTCCTAATTTCGCATTCTCAGTTAAGTCCATACAATTTCTGAAAATTAGAGCTACACATTGCTAATGATTTTGATTAGTATTGTTGCGCTAAGTGAAACAAATCCGAGTTCTAATTTTTATATTTAGAACTCGTATGGGTGTAAAATTAACCGATTAGAAAATTGAGATAATTGTGAGTATGAACAAAAAAATAAAGATTGGGGTTGCTGAAGCTTTTGGTACTTTTGTGTTGGTATTAGGTGGATGTGGCAGTGCGGTTTTAGCTGGAGATAAAATCGGCTTTTTGGGAGTTTCGATCGCCTTTGGTCTATCCCTCTTAATCATGGTTTATACGATCGGCCCTATCTCTGGATGCCACATTAATCCGGCGGTAAGCATCGGTTTAGTAGTTGCCAAACTGATCGATGCTGTTTTGCTTCCTTATTATATAGGCGGTCAGATTGTAGGGGGAATTTTAGGCGGTCTGGTTTTGTACTTGATAGCATCAGGAAAACCGGGTTTTGATGCGGCGGCTTCGGGATTTGCGTCTAATGGTTTTGCAGAACATTCTCCCACGGGTTACGGACTTTTGGCAGCAGCTTTGACGGAAATTGTACTAACTGCTTTTCTGTTATTTACCATCATGGGTACTACCCATCCCAAATATCCCGTCGGTTTGGGCGGAATTCCCATCGGCTTGATGCTGGTGTTGATTCATTTAGTCGGAATTCCCATAACCAATACTTCAGTTAACCCAGCTAGAAGTATCGGTGTCGCACTTTTTCAAGGCGGATGGGCAATCCAACAGTTATGGGCGTTTATTGTATTCCCTGTGATGGGTGGAATTATCGGCGTTTTGGCTTATAATTTCATTAAACCCACTCTGGAAGAAATTTGAGCGAAAATCATAAATAAACCGGGTTTATTGAATTTTTTAGGGTGGTAGAATTCATCCGGCAACTTAAGAAACCCGGTTTGTCGATCGCACAACTTGATAAAATTGCAAGTATATTGCAAGTATTCGGTAAATAGGTGCCATGATTACGATCGTGATGGGAGTCTCAGGTTCTGGCAAAACTACTGTTGGGAAGTTGCTGGCGCAATCTCTCAATTGGGATTTCAGGGATGCCGACGATTTTCACCCATCAGCTAATATCGAGAAAATGAGTCGGGGCATTCCTTTAGAAGATGCGGATCGCCTTCCTTGGCTATTACAATTGCAAGCTACAATAGACAGGTGGCTGTTAGAAAATAAAAATGTGGTTTTGGCTTGTTCTGCTTTAAAAACATCTTACCGCGAAATGCTCTACCGAGACCAACAGCGGATGAAGATAGTTTATCTAAAATGTTCTTTTCAGCTATTAGCCACCAGGTTAAAAACTCGCGAAAACCACTACATGAAAGCAGACTTGCTGTTAAGCCAGTTAGACAGTCTCGAAGAACCTGAAGATGCAATTATCATAGATGCTTCGCAGCCACTAGAGTTAATCGTGCGCCAAATTATATCATGTCCGATCGATCGCCCATAATACCATTGCCGGGGCGGGTTTTTGAGATTGTCCGTTTTTGGCAAATATTATTGGTGAACCCGCCCCTACAGGAATCAGGGTAATCGATCGGACATGATATGATGTGCGGTTAATTGCCCCCAATAAAACCTATAATACTAAATCGAGCTTAAATACCAGTTTATTTCTTAGTCCCTCTTAACTAGGGCAATAATTTGTATAGTAGCTATTTCAAACGGCGAGTCTTAGCGAGGGTTTTTAACTCGGATTTAGTATAACAGTATTTTTTTCCTAGCAACCGAGTTTATGAACCAAAATTAGCCCCCTTTCCGTTTCCAGACTGATAGGTTGGCGGCCCTAATTTTTGTACAAATATAAGAAAGCTTCTACTTCAGCCGCAGTAGGTTGAGATATAATTGCCCCCGGTTTCATCGCTGTCATCGCACCTACCGCACTGGCATAAGTTACAATTGTTTTGGCTATTTTGGGGTCGGCTAAATTCTTAATTCCATGCTTGCACAACTGTCGCACAAAACCAGCCAGAAATGCGTCGCCTGCACCTGTTGTATCCTCAACATCTACTGTAAATGCGGGGATTTTTCCTTCATTTTCCGAGATACAATAAGCGCAACCTTTCTCGCCTGCTGTCACCAAAACGCCTTCTACGGAATCGAGACGGTAGGTAATAGCTCCAGCATCGGTAGTGTCAAACAACCATTCGGCTTCTTCCTCAGATAACTTGACAAAATCAACTTTTTTTAATGTTTTTCTAATGCGCGCTTTTGCTTCGTCTGGATTTGGCCAAAACACGGGACGCCAATTGATGTCAAGTATAATTTTAACGTCGTAGTGTTCTGCTAGTTCGATCGATCGGGCGATCGCCTCTCGACTTTCAGGATAAGCTAATTCTAAAGTACCTAACACTAAATATTCGGCATTTTCAAACAGCACTTCGGGTAGTTGTGCAGCGAGGAGGCGCGTGTCTGCAAAATCGGCCGTATCCAATTCGCCAAAACCGGCAAAAGATCGATCGCCCGCTTCATTCCGCAAGACATAAACTTGCCGCGTCGGCGCACTTGGATGTCGCTGCAATCCAGCAATATCAACCCCTACTTCTTGCAATACCTGCACTAGGGAATTCCCCAATTCATCCCCACCTACAGCACCGATAAATCCCGCCGCCGTCCCTAATTTAACCAAAGCACAGGCAACATTAGCAGGAGCACCGCCGGGATATGCCGTCCAAGATTCTACCTCTTCGAGAGATACTCCTGGTTTGTCTGCTAAACAATCAAATAAAACTTCACCCAGACACAAAACGCGAGGATAAGTCATATCTATTTTAGATTTTAGATTTTAGATTTTAGACCAGCAGTAGACAGGCCAATAATTATTTTTAACCCATCCCAGAAAAATTGCAAGCTATTTTTTAATAGCTGCTCCTATAATACCAGACTTATTGATACTGGCAGTTACTCGCTCAACGCACAAGTGCAGTGCGGGCGTATCAGTTGTTTTACCTGAAAACATCTGCGGGTTTGGCCCGGATGTCAGATGCGCGCAGGTAAAGGGCTCACCCGCCACCGGAAGGGTGCCAGCAGTGCAAGTCGGTGCGCGTCATGCTGTGTCAGCGCTGGGTTTGCACTCTTGGCGATTCTGCAGGCGAGTTGGTGCTTCGGGCCCGAAAAAGTAGCACAGCAAATTTAATTTTCTCTTCATACTCGATCCCTCATCCTTTAGAATTGTAGATAGGTAAATATGCAGACATAGGAAAAATTTATGAGTGGGATTGTCTCTGGGACCCCTGTCACCCTTTCGGACAGAGAATTGCAAGTGGTAGAGTTAGTAGCAGCGGGATTGACTAATGAGAAAATCGCCGAAAAGTTAGAGATTAGCAAGCGTACAGTTGACAACCACATTAGCAATATCTTGAACAAGACGCGGGCTGACAATCGAGTTACGCTTGTACGCTGGGCTTTGCAGTGGGGAAAGGTATGTTTGGACAATATTAACTGCTGTCCTCTACCGCGGCCGATCGATAAAGAAGTATCTTAAGTAGGGGTTCTGGTTGGGAACAGGCAAAGAAATGATGCAAACGGCACAAGAAAAACAACTCCGCTATCAAATTCAAAGCCCTGGATTGCCGCTGGCGGTGTATCGCGAAGTGGCGACCCATTTGCGTCAAGTTGAAGGGGTGCAAACCGGTTTAATTCCGCAGCAGTCGCAGCGGTTTGATTACTACGACAGCCAAGTTGGGGGTTTGTGGATACAGTATCCTGAAGGGTTCGATTTGGCAGGTCGCGAGCGGGTCGATCGCATTTTGGCTTATTATGGCGATCGTTACGGAGCCTGGGAATTATTAAGTCATTAGTTATTGGGAATTGTTAGCTGTTGACTGTTGACTGTTGACTGTTGACTGTTGACGGTTAACTAATAACTAATGATTAATAACTAATGATTAATGACTACTAACTACTGACTACTGACTAACAAAATGAGTGCAATTAAAACTTTACCGGGAACGCGGGATATTTTGCCCGCTGAAATTCAATATTGGCAAAATATAGAAGAAGTCGCTAGAACCATTTTAAAAAAAGCGGCTTATCGGGAAATTCGGACGCCGATATTTGAACAGACATCTTTATTTGAACGCGGCATCGGAGAAGCTACCGATGTCGTGGGCAAAGAAATGTACACTTTTAAGGATAAGGGCGATCGATCGACAACTTTGCGTCCAGAAGGCACCGCCGGAGTAGTCCGAGCTTTTATTCAAAACAGTTTGTACGCAGCGGGAGACGTGCAGCGCCTGTGGTATGCGGGGCCGATGTTTCGCTACGAACGCGCGCAAGAAGGAAGACAGCGGCAGTTTAATCAAATTGGCGTGGAAGTCTTGGGGAGTGCGAATCCTCGTGCGGATGTCGAAGTAATTGCGATCGCCTGTGATATCCTGCAAACACTCGGTTTAAAAAATTTGCGCCTCGATATTAATTCTGTCGGAAATAAGCAAGACAGACAAAATTATCGGCAAGCATTAATAGATTATTTTACACCGCACAAAGACGAATTAGACGCCGATTCTCAAGACCGCTTGACTCGAAACCCGCTGCGGATTTTGGACAGCAAAAATCAGCGGACTCAAGAAATTGTAGCTGGTGCGCCGAGTATTTTGGAATATTTGGGAGAGGAATCGCGAGATCACTTCGAGCAAGTGCAGCAAATGCTCACAAATTTAGGAATTAGCTATCAGTTAAATCCCCGATTAGTGCGCGGTTTAGATTACTATACTTACACCGCATTTGAAATTATCTCCGACGATTTGGGAGCGCAAGCAACAGTTTGCGGAGGCGGCCGCTACGACGGTTTA
This sequence comes from Microcoleus sp. B4-C1, assembly GCF_036705285.1. Lineage (NCBI taxonomy): Bacteria > Bacillati > Cyanobacteriota > Cyanophyceae > Oscillatoriales > Microcoleaceae > Microcoleus > Microcoleus sp. B4-C1. The sequence goes on from NZ_JAUBUC010000064.1 coordinate 16,618, forward strand.
GTAAAGGAATTGGGCGGCCCAGATACGGCGGCAGTCGGTTGGGCAATGGGTATCGAAAGGTTGATTATCCTGCTGCAAAAGTTGCAACCTTTGCCCGCGCCGAAGTTAGATTTCTATTTGGTATCCAGGGGCGATAAAGCAGAACAGCAATCCGTATTGTTAGCTCAAAAATTGCGAAGTGCCGGGTTTAGTGTCGAGATAGATTTGAGCGGTAGTGCTTTCGGGAAACAGTTTAAAAGAGCCGACAGAAGCGGTGCAGTTGCGTGTTTAGTTTTGGGAGATGCGGAAGCTGAAAACGAGACGGTACAATTGAAGTGGTTGGCGAGTGGTGAACAAAGTGCGATCGCCCAATCGGAACTACTAGCAATGACAAACGAGCTACAGCAGAAGATTATAGCTGCATATTAAGTCCGGCAGGGAATGAATTCCCTGCCTCAAAGCTAAAGTCCTCTGAAGAGGACTAATTATTTTAACAGTCTTCTTCTCAGTCCTCTTCAGAGGACTTTAGCTATTAGCCAGGGGTTTCAACCCCTGGCGGACTGTCGGCTTAAGTCGTTACTAATTGGCTCTGCCCGGTAAGGCATATCCAGAGGCTCTGCCTCGTCATTAAGCCATTAACATTAATCCCAAAAACCAAGAGATATAATTTAAACATTAAAACATTTAACCTCTGATAAACTATGTCTGTAGCAACTAAAAATTATGAAACAAAACTCACAATCACCTGGCCGCTACTACCAGAAGATTTCCAACTACCAGACGACCCCGTGGAAGACGAAAGCCAACCCTTATTAGCCGCCGCTTTGCGCCAGCCGCTAACAGGATTTCCTGAATTAATGCAGGATGCCTTAATTGTTTCCAACTTTGCCTTGTGTGCCGGCATAAGTTTCCCAGGTTCAAGCAGCGACGAACAGCGTATTATCTGCAAAGCACCAGATTGGATGTACGTGAAACCCGTCAATCCAAAAAATGTCTCGCAAGTCCGCCGTAGTTACACGCCACACACAGAAGGAACCATCCCCCCAATCGTGATGGAATTTCTTTCAGAAACCTATGGAGAAGAATACTCTGTAGAGTTTACCTCGCGGGTGGGAAAGTGGTTTTTTTACGAGCAAGTAATCAAAGTCCCCCGATACGTCATATTCCGAGCAAAAACAGCTCATTTAGAAGTTTACGCTTTAGAATCAGAGCGTTACAACTTGCAAAAACCTGATGAAAACGGACGTTATTGGATACCGGGATTAAACCTATTTTTAGGTATTTGGGAAGGAACACACGAAGGAAGGACAGGCTGTTGGTTGAGGTGGTGGAATGCAGAAGGCGAGTTGTTGCTTTGGTCGGAAGAAAGAGTAGAACAAGAACGCCAGCGGGGCGATCGCCAACGCCTCCGCGCTGAAAAATTGGCCGAAAAACTGCGTCAAGCGGGGATCGAGTTAGATGATGAAGAGTGAAATATCAATTGATGAGTCGAGTTAGACTATATTTTGATATAATTAGTATCTTGTGGTGCTAGCATTCAGCCAGCCCTTGTCCTACTGCGAACTAATATGTTACTCGAACGTCTCAAGCCGATCGCCTGGAAAAAAAAACCCCAACTGATTTCATTATTTTCCGGTTGTGGCGGTATGGACTTGCCATTCCACAAAGCCGGATTTGAAGTAGTTTGGGCGATCGACTCCAATAAATACGCCTGCAAAACTTTCAGCAGAAACATTGCTGATGTCATCGTCAACGACAGCATAGAAAATATAGACATTGCACAAGTTCCCGAAGCAGAAATATGTATAGGAGGGTTTCCTTGTCAAGACTTTTCCATGATTTGGAAACGCCCCGGACTTGAAGGAACCAGAGGCAATCTATATACATACTTTCTCGATTTTGTCAATAAAAAACAGCCCAAAGCTTTTGTAGCAGAAAATGTCAAAGGCTTATTAAGTGCAAATAATTATCAAGCAATAAAACAAATAATTTCTGACTTTGAAAGTATCGCTCCGGGCTACTTAGTCAAGCCCAAACTCTACAACTTTGCTGATTACGGAGTTCCGCAATTTCGGCAAAGAGTGTTATTAGTTGGCATTCGGATGGATACAGGATTTAACTTTGTGCATCCTCAGCCAGAATACGGACAAAATCGTAAATATCCCTATCGAACGGCAGGTGAAGCACTCAAAAATGTGGAAAAAGTGGAACATAATCAGGAACATCAGAAAATTCAGCCTCGAACCATTGAAATTTTGAGTCGAATTAAACCAGGAGGGAATTTTACTGATATTCCCAAGGATAGTCCATATTATGTAAAAGGCATGATCAGTCACGTTTATCGGCGAATTCATCCAGATAAACCCTGTGCTACAATTATTGCTGGTGGTGGTGGCGGTACTTGGGGATATCATTATCCCGAACCGCGTTCATTGACAAATCGTGAAAGAGCTAGGTTGCAAACATTTCCCGATAATTTTGTTTTTGAAGGTTCTATTACTGAAGTAAGAAGACAAATTGGCAATGCAGTTCCGCCAGATGGAATAGTTGACGTTGTTGAATCTCTGATTCCGCTATTTAAAGGGGATTATCCGAAAGTAGATTTATACACGTTAAATCACAAGTTGCAAATGATGTCAATTAAGGAACGATTAGAACACGCAGAATTAGAGGCTTCAGAACAGCAATTACAATTAACATTTACTTTTTAGTGAAGTGAGGTAACTCAATGTCCCTACCTGTCATAACTCCCGCAACGCCCTATGTGGACATATCTTTATCAAGAGTTGATCGACAGCAGCAATCAAATCTCAATACTTTTTTTGGCAAAGGGCGCGAGAATAAATCTACTGGTAAACTTATCCCAAGAGATTGGTACGAAGTTGAACTTATTGTGGATGCAAAAACAATAAGTGATCCTATTTACCCAAAAGGTGATTTTATCGTTCATACAGATGATGGTTTAACATTTGATTGCCAAACTCAAGGAGCAAATTATAAAAACTTTAGATCGAAATATGATTTAAAAATTTTAGGACGTTGGATTAAAGGCAAGCTAGAAAAAAGTGGTGCTCTGAAACAGTTTGAACCTGTTACAAGTCAGACACTTCAAACCTATGGGAGAGACTATATCCGTTTATATAAACTATCGGATTCTGAATACTACCTAGAGTTTGATGTTTCTATTCACTATAAAATGCTGAAAGAAATTCACCTAAAATGGGTGGGAACAGCTCCCCAATTTGATGTTTACTTCGCCGAAAGACTCAACTTATTTACTGGAGACAATGGTCTTGGTAAAACTTTTTTGCTAGATGTTGCTTGGTGGGTACTAACGGGAAACTGGGTTGATCAACCTGCTTGGCCTCAACAGGTAGAGGGAAAAACACCAGAAATTACCTCTGTGTTGAGTCATCAGAGAGATTCTGAGGAATATCGTAGCCTTTTTAGTCTTTCAGATCAGAAATGGCTGAATCTGCGAAGGCCTCCCTTGTTAAGAAGCTTAATCGTTTATGTCCGTGTTGATGGTGGATTTTCAGTTCTTGACCCGGCTCGTCAACACTCGAGTATTTATCACTTTACTTCCGATCATCTTTGGAATGGGTTAAGAGCCGATAATAAAGTTCTATGTAATGGTTTAATTCACGATTGGGTGAATTGGCAGCGACAGGCAGATATCTCTAAATTTGAAATATTTTCTTCTGTGATTCGACAACTTTCTCCCCATGCAGATGAATGGATGGAACCGGGGCTGCCAACACGGGTTTCTGTAGAAGATACTCGTGATATTCCTACCCTGGATTTCCCTTATGGAAATGTGCCTATTATCTACACATCAGCAGGAATAAAACGAATTTTAGGACTTGCTTACTTACTAATGTGGACTTGGTATGAACATACGCAAGCATCTAAGTTGCGGCAGCAAGAACCTATTGATAAAATAATCTGTTTAATAGACGAGGTTGAAGCTCACTTACATCCAGCTTGGCAACGATCGATTCTTCCTGCGATATTAGAAGTAGCTAAAGGTCTTAAGAATGAAATGAAAATTCAGCTAATAGCTACGACTCACTCTCCTCTTGTCCTTGCCTCAATTGAGCCTGATTTTGATGAGGAGCAAGATAAGTTATTTTTGTTTGAGTTACAAGGTAAAGATGTAACTCTTAATGAAGTTCCTTGGGCAAAACAAGGAGATGCTGTTGGCTGGCTAACTTCAGATATTTTTGGGTTAAAACAGGCTCGTTCCCGCGAAGCAGAAATAGCGATTGAGGCTGCGTATACTTTCATGCGAGGAGAAAGCATGGAAACTTTTCCTGAATACCTCAGAACTAAGGAGCAAATTCATCAGGAACTCCTGGGAGTTTTACCAGAACACGATCGCTTCTGGCCGCGATGGATTGTGAGCACCGAGGTAGAGTAAAGATGATGCGATTTACTCCGCCACCCGAACCAGCGGATTTTGAGGAACAGGTGCGAAAAGCAGGCAATAATTGGTTAGTTAAAAATCCTAGTAAAGAACCAAAAGATTTTTGGTCTACCTTCAAACCTCAATTAGCTAAAGAGTTCCAAAATCTTTGTGGCTATTCAGTTATGTACATACCGAGTCGGATGGGTACTGTAGATCATTATTTGAGTAAAAGTAAAGCAGAAAATCGGCATTTGATTTATGACTGGAAAAACTATCGCTATGCTTTGCAACGGGTAAATAGCTGCAAAGGAACTTACGATAGACAAATTCTCGATCCGTTTGAAGTAGAAGATAATTGGTTTGAGATTATCCTACCTTCTTGTCAGTTGGTTTTGACTGAGGCGATTCCTTCCCACGAGCGCTATCGAGCCGAATTTACCCTCAAAAAGTTACAGCTTCAGAATAGTGAATGGGTTATAGAACAACGTCAGGAGTGGTATCGGATGTATCTAGAGAACGAACTTAATTTAGAAGGGTTAGAAAAGAAAGCGCCTTTAATCGCTCGTGCGGTTAAAAAACAGCTTAATTAGTTAATAATCAATCTAAAATAATCAATCAGGCACCATCAAACCCTTCAATATTCTCCCCTTTTCCTCCTCCCTCAACCCCTTCGACTGCACCAAAACCCCAAAACCCCCCAAACCCATAGGATCGATCAACTCATGCAAAGCCTCCCGGCGCCGCAAAAACGTTGCCACATCCAATACTTCCGCATCATTTGTTGATAGAGAAGCAATACGATCGCCCAAACCCAACGCCATCAAAAACAAAGCCTGCTGAGTAAACCCTACCACATCCAAACCGCACACTTCACCCTGTCTTTCCAACGCCGTAAAATTAACATGAGCCGTTAAATCCTGCCGGCCCACATTAATATAAGGATTGCTGTGATATCGGTGGCGATAATAACACTGTAGCGTCCCCTCCCTGCGCCTCGGATTGTAATAGCGGTGCGCCGGATAACCGTAATCAATAGTTAACAAATATCCCCGCTGCAACTTTTGAGCAACTGTACTCATCCAGTCCAAAGCCGCCAAATTCACCTCACTGCGATAACCATTCCCATAACCACTCGCCGACAAATCGATGCCCACCAAATCCAAATAGTCGGCAATTTTAGGGGTGGAAAGTTCGCCAACTACCTCGACAAATTTTATTTCTTCTTGTATATTTTTGGGGGTTTCGGCGGCAACGTAAATCTCCCTAACTTGCGCTTGTTCCAGAATAAATTGATGCACGGGTAAAGCATCTACTAACTCATTAGAAAAGAAACAACCGACAATTGAGTTATTAACTATCTCATCCCAATTACACCACTTGACACACTTGATATCGGCTAACATTTGCCGCTGTTCCGCTTGGAGTACAGGGGAAAGTTCAACAATAATGTATTCTAAAATATGAAAGAAATCGGGATATTGTATTTGCAGATATTGCAGCACATTTTCGGCAAAATTTCCCCGCCCAGCGCCCATTTCTACGATCGCGAAATTTTGAGGTTTGCCTAGAATTTCCCACATTTCCACAAACTGCTGTGCCAAAACCTCCGCAAAATCAGCACCCCAATGAGACGACGTGATAAAATCGCCTTGTTTGCCGATCGACTGTCGATCGCTATTATTATAATATCCGTGCTGCGGATGATACAATGCCAAATCCATATATTCAGCAAAAGTAATACGCTGCTGGGGACTGGCGGCAATTCTTTCGCAGATTAAAGCGCAGAGTTCCGGGTTACTATCGTTAATATCTGGTTGCTGGGATGTCATAATTTTATGAGGCACTTAATCAAGCTGAACAAAATCATTCGAGTAGTGCTATAAACTCTTCCCTTGTGAGTTCTGCATCCCGCAGTATCTTGCGGAGTAAACCTCTACCTATGGTTTTGCCAGCATGGACAGGAATCGTTACTACCCGTCCATCTGCATGGATCATTCGCACATGACTGCCCTTTTGTCGAATCGTCTGAAAGCCTGCATTTTCTAAGGCGCTAATAACTGTATTTCCTGTTAAAGCTGGTAGTTTGGGCATTAAATCATCACCCTTTGAATACCTACAAATTCAGGTAATTTTTCATTACCCTCTTCTTCTAAACAAAGTGCAATAACTTCTTTAATATTGGCAATCAACTCATCAATAGTCTCTCCTTGGCTATAACAGGCTTTTAGCTGTGGGACTTCCCCGACATAATAGCCATCTTCATCTCGTTCAATAATGACGTAGAACTCTTGCTTGCTGACATTCATTCTGCAACCTCTTTGTTTTTTAAATTTTACTATATCATTATTAACAGTCAGGGCTTTAGTCATACTCGTTTAATAACTAAAGCCCTTACTGCTAACAGGGGGTCTACCTGTCAACCGAGCCCATAATAATGTCGATACTCCCCAAAATTGCCACCAAATCCGCAATTTTCACGCCGCGCACAATGTGAGGCAAAATCTGCAAATTATTAAAATCGGCAGCCCGAATCTTCCAGCGCCAAGGAAACACACTATCATCCCCGATAATATAAATCCCCAACTCACCCTTGCCGCTTTCAACGCGGACATAATGTTCGCCCTTGGGAATCTTAAAAGTCGGGGCAACTTTTTTGCCAATAAACTGATAGTCAAAACCATTCCATTCTGATTTTGGCCCGCTTTCTAAGCGCTTCGCTTCCAAATTCTCGTAAGGGCCGCCAGGGAGTCCTTTCAAGGCTTGATAGATAATCTTAACAGACTCGCGCATCTCCCGAATCCGTACTAAATACCGGGCCAAACAATCGCCTGCAGCTTCGGTACAAACTTCCCAGTCGAAGTCGTCATAACATTCGTAATGGTCAACTTTCCGCAAATCCCAATTTACGCCGGAACCGCGCAACATGGGGCCGGAAAGTCCCCAGTTAATCGCTTCGTTGCGAGAAATAGTACCCAAGCCTTCAATCCGGCGGCGGAAGATTGGATTGTTGGTAATTAAACGTTCGTATTCGTCAATTTTGGGAACGAAATAATCGCAGAAATCTTGGCACTTATCTACCCAACCGTAGGGCAAATCGGCGGCGACTCCGCCGATGCGGAAATAGTTATTATTCACCATGCGATAACCTGTGGCTGCTTCCCACAAGTCGAGAATGGGTTCGCGATCGCGCATAGTATAGAAAAAAGGAGTTTGCGCGCCCACGTCCGCCAAAAACGGCCCTACCCACATCAAGTGGTTAGCAATCCGGTTCAACTCCAGCATAATTACCCGAATATAACTAGCCCGTTTGGGGACAGCAATATTCGCCAACTTTTCCGGTGCATTCACTGTCACCGCTTCGTTAAACATCCCCGCAGCGTAGTCCCAGCGGCTAACGTAGGGCACGTACATCACGTTGGTGCGATTTTCGGCAATTTTTTCCATCCCCCGGTGCAGATAGCCCAAAACTGGCTCGCAGTCCACCACATCTTCCCCGTCCAGGGTGACAATTAACCGGAGTACCCCGTGCATGGATGGGTGGTGCGGCCCCATGTTGAGCACCATCGGTTCGGTTCTAGTCTCAATTCTTGACATAATTAAATGAATTAATGATTACTAGCTATTGTTGATTTTTGTTTGGCTTTTATGATTATGAAGGATATCGAGCTCTCTGAGAAGGAGACCCTGGGATCAGATGTGAGTATTGACACCTATCACGTTCCTGTTTTGGGTCAAGAGTTAATTGCCGGTTTAGCTGTGCGTGCAGGCGGACACTATTTGGACGCGACGCTTGGGGGTGGCGGACACACGAGTTTGATTTTAGCGGCGGCGCCAGATGTTACAGTGGTGGCGATCGACCGCGATGAACAAGCCATCGGTTTTTGCCAAGCCCGATTTGCCAACTCGCCCGTTGAGTTTTGGCACGGCAACTTTGCTGAATATCAGTCCCCAGAGGCTGAATTTGATGGTATCATAGCAGACTTGGGCGTCAGCTCTGCTCAGTTCGATACACCGGAACGAGGATTTAGTTTTCGCCACCCAGCTCAACTAGATATGCGTATGAACCAGCAGCAATCTTTGACGGCAGAAGAGATTATCAACCACTGGGAAGAAGTTAAACTAGCAGATATTATTTACAGGTACGGCGAGGAGCGACTGTCGCGGCGCATCGCAAGGCGGATTGTGCAAGGGCGCCCTTTTCAAACTACAACAGAACTTGCAGGGGCGATCGCCTCCAGCTTCCCCCCCAAGCAGCGCAACGGCAGAATCCATCCTGCCACCCGTACTTTCCAAGCTTTAAGGATAGCTGTCAACTCCGAACTCGCTTCTTTAGAAACTTTCCTCAACCAAGCGCCCAGGTGGTTAAAACCAGGTGGGAGAATCGGAATCATTACATTTCACAGTCTCGAAGACCGACCAGTCAAGCACCAACTCAGAGGAACACCCAGTTTGCAGGTACTGACAAAAAAGCCGATCGTCCCACAATCCGAAGAAGTCGCTAGAAATCCCCGCTCTCGTTCTGCTAAGCTCAGACTGGCAGAAAGAATAACTTGATTCGGCAGTAGTAATATGCTTGCTGCAAAAAGTTCAGAGATTAGGAGGACTTGGATGCAGCAATCAAGTACGATTCGGCAAAGATGTAGGGAATAGCGCCAACAACCCACCACTAACCCTCCGGGTACAGTGCGGCTTGAAATACAGCCGGTGTTGACCAGACTTAGGTAGCAATACCTGCGTTAGTAGTAAGTGTTAAAATTCACACCGAGGACAGTGCCGAGCTAGTTAAGAACTCTGCAATCAGAGCATTAATTAGCCGTTTTGAATGCTGGTGTGTTTAGAAAAGTACCGACTGCTAACAAGGTGATTGCTCGTATCACAGCCTGAAAGCTGACTGGGGAATTTTCCCTATTGAAGCGGCCTACCGAGGCGGGTTACAGTATCGAAAGCCTCTCATCTGTGCGAACAGATGGTGCGAAAGGAATGCTCACCTTGAGGTAAAACGGGTTTCTTTAACTCAACTTGACGTAACTGATATGTTGCATATATCCAGCCCCCCTTTTCCTCCCGCCACCTTGCTGATTACAGCTATGGTGGGGGCTTTCAAGGGGGAAAAAAGATGAGTCGGGGAGATGGAAGCAAGCTGAAACTGATGGTAGTCGATGACGAACCCGACAACTTGGATTTATTGTACCGGACGTTTCGACGCGACTTTCAGGTTTACAAAGCAGATAGCGCCCTCAGCGCCCTGGAAGTTCTAGACGAACAGGGTGAGATGGCGGTGATTATATCTGACCAGCGGATGCCAGAAATGAATGGCACCGAGTTTTTGGGGAAAACAGTCGAGCGATTTCCCGATACGATTCGGATTCTGTTAACGGGATACACCGATGTTGAAGATTTGGTTGAGGCCATCAACTCAGGTCAAGTTTTCAAATACATCACCAAACCGTGGAATCCAGAAGAACTCAAATTGGTGATCAATCAAGCCTCAGAAACTTACAAATACTACAAGCAGCGCAGCGTTGCATTGCGCCGCGCTTTACGCAAGGAATCTCTGTTCAATGAGGTAATGAGCGTGATTCGCGGGTCGCTAGATTACTCTAGTATGGTACAAACTATTGTTCAAACCGTAGGTCAAACTTTTGAGGCCAACTATTGTATGCTGCGGCCAGTAGAAGCCGATCGACTATTGCCCAGTACCTTCCCCTACCAAGCCCAAACCTCTGAAGTCAGTAGCTTTTCTTTTGATGAAAATTTGCTGGTTCAAGCTGTAGCCACCCGCCAAACTCAAGTGAACTCCAACAGTGGGGGGAATGGTAACTCGGTTGAGATTGCTGTGCCCCTGACTTACCAGCAAGAATTGCTGGCGGTACTGGCTTTGTCCCAGATTGGTGGCACTAACCCTTGGTCGGCAGAAGAGATAGAGTTAATAGAAGGTGTAGCAGCTCAAGCTGCTCTCGCCCTGTCTCAAGCTAAGCTCTACCAGCGCACTCTGGATTTAGCCAAGCAAATGCAAAACGAGTTGGAAGTGGCTCGCCAAATCCAAACAAACTTGTTGCGCCAAAGTTGGCCGGATTTTGAAACTGTCAGGGTGCAAGCTTGCTGCTATCCCGCGCGGGAAGTTGGTGGCGACTTTTTTGAAGTCTACGTCCACTCCCAAGGGGATATTTGGATAGCGGTGGGAGATGTGTCGGGTAAGGGAGTTCCGGCTGCTCTATTTATGGCGAGCGCGATTTCGGTGATGCGGCGGGAACTTTCCCAAGAAGTTTCTCCAGAGCCCGATCGAGTTATGCAGAACATGAATAGCAGTATGTCTGACGACCTGATCGGCAACAACCATTTTATTACAATGGTTGTAGCTCGTTACACTCCGTCAACGGGACACCTCGCCTTTGCTAATGCCGGTCACATTTACCCGATTGTTTGGTCTCACTCGGAGGTGAAAGCTCAAGCCGCTAGCGGTAAAACGCCAGCCGAGCCTAATTTCCTGAAAGCTCGTGGCATTCCTTTGGGGATACTACCAGTTTGGAGGGGCAAAGCAGGTGCGATCGAATTAAAGTCAGGAGATGTATTTCTGCTGACGAGTGACGGAATTACTGAAGCTAGCGTGACAAGTCAAGCGGTAGCAGGGGGTGTACCAACCCGTTCTATGCTACAACAAGAAGGGCTTTGGCAACTTTTGATTCAGGAACCTGGTTCTTTCAACTTGGACAATTTGTTGGCTCACATCCGAGCTGATAATCCCGTTCAAGAAGACGACCAAACCATACTCTCTCTGGAGGTTCTTTGAATCTGTCAGCGACTCCCGACGCATAGTCGGGGGTGGGTGAGAGCCGAAAAAACTTAAGCCCTGCTTGTTGACGGCCCATAGAGTAGTCCTACAAAGGACGGTGTTATCGTCACCAGTCAAAAACCACAGTAAAAACCTAGCCGGCGATGGCGCAGCTAGTTTCCTGAATCGCTTTCCTGGGGGATTAAATACCTGTAAAGGGTTAAGGTAGAAGGCATTCGTCAGAAAAAACCAACGCTTAAAAGCCAAGGATTGAAACACAGATTTTTTATACCTCACTGCTTACAGTCTCGGTATAATTATCAATTGTTAAGGGGCTTTAAGCCCATAACAAAAGTTTTCAACTATTCTCTTAACTTCTGCCTTCTACCGAATGACGAATGCCTGATTTTTAAACAGAAAAGGCTAGTATCCCCCGATTAGCGACAAGTATTGAGGCCGAATCCATTCGGCTCGTCGTATTTCATACCTGGAAGACACAGGGTTTTCAAACTTACGGGATTTTTTTATGAATACTGAGCTTCATGTGCCAAGCGACTTGCGGTTTTTAACAATTGTTGAAAATTGGTTGCTGAGCAGTTTGGAAGTAGAGCTAGGAGAGCACGTCGATTGGCCGCGTCAGTCGAATCGTTTGCGCTTGGTGTTAGCAGAAGCCTATTCTAACGTGATCCGCCATGCTCACAAAGATCAACCCAATTTGCCCGTGTTAATTCGCTTGAATTTAAAAAATAGGGATATTGGTTTAGAAATTTGGGATTACGGTAAAGGTTACGAAATGGATACTTACAATCCCCCGAGGCCGGAAGCTAAACAGGAAAGCGGCTACGGCTGGCTGATTATGAGCAGACTTATGGATCGGGTGGACTACACTTTGCAAATAGACGGTCGCAACTGTCTAAAGTTGGAAGCGAGTTTGCCGGAAAAATCTTAATTAGTCGTTAGTCATTAGTCAGGAGTGATTAGTGATTGGCAATGCACTTTTTGACTCGCTTTGGCTGTCTGTCGCACGGTGCGGTGACAGCCACTTTTCCGTGCAGTAGCGTCAATCGATTTTAGATTTTAGATTTTAGATTTTAGAATTGAAGCATTGACTTGCGCGAGATAAATACGTTCGGCAAGTTTCATCGGATACAGGTTTTTTATTTCTGGACGGATGAATCACGTGGCGGGTATCCTGGATGCTTTATTGTCAGCCCAAGGCGAGACTGTAAGATTTTAGGGGTAAAGTCCCGATCGCACAAATACCCAAGAAACCGGGTTTTTGAACAGTTAGCGACGCTTCACCAGAGATTTGGGTAAAAAACCCGGTTTCTGCCTCATGCTGGCGATAAAAAGCCGATTAACCTGTCGATCGCACGATTTTAGCTATTACGTGCGATCGACAGGTCAAACCAAAACAAACAATTTAAATGTGAAACAGCTTATCAAACATCTCATTTCTTATGTGACCGCAGATTTAGCAATTCTTGGGGAGAAGCTAACAGTTTGACTGTGACAGAAAGGATTTTTTGGTCAGAATTGAGCAAGAACAGCCATCCGACATTAACACCAAAGGCGGAAGTTTGCACCCGGCCGCTGACCTGAACTTCTACTTTGCCATCTTCTAAAATTTGGCTGACACCTTTCTGGGGTTCTAGCTGCATTCCTCGCGCTTCTTTTTTGAGATAAGTGGCGATCGAGATGCTGCCGATAATTGGCTCTTCAAACGGCGCGTGCAGAACCCCATCATCGGCAAATAAATTAGCCGTTGCTTCAAAATCGCCCGCGTTTAAAGTTTCAAAATATTGCAGTATCCCTGGCATTGTGATACCTGCAATCTTTATAGAGGTAGTTAAAATAGGTCGAGTTGTTGCGGTCATAAAACAAGTGATTTCAAATGAATGAGTATACTGTAATCATTCTCTTTGTCGCAGCAAATCCCTCAAAAGATATAAGTAGGGCTAGGAAAATAATTCTCCTAAAAAAGGAGGAACCGGAGAGCGTCGATCGCAGCTTTGGGAGCGATCGACCAAAATCAATACTACTTTCAAAAAATGTAAGTGTAGCCAAGCTGTAAACCCTGATACCATCAGTCATTTCCCATCCTCGAATGATTGAATCTAAAATTTAAAATATTAAATATAAAATGACATAAACCCAGACACCTAGCGGCATCTGGGTTTCTGGGCAAGCCTGTTTAACAGAGCCAACCAGAATATTCTATTTGCGGATCAAATTGAGCAATTCCTTTGGAGATGCCAACAAGTCGATCGCCACAAAGAAAATTTGACCTTGGGGATCGAGCAAAAACCGCCACGCGATGTTCATACCCACATTCGATCCGAACCAGGGAGTTTCGACTTTGCCAGTGACTTTCACTTGGCGGTAGCCATCTTCTGCGGGTTCCGATACGCCTCGCTCGGGCATCATTTTCAGTCCGATGCACTCTTCGCGCATATAGTTGAGGATAGCGTCGCGACCAACGATCGGCTTTTGGAAAGGTGGTTGCAGGGCACCTTCTTCAGCAAATAAACCGACGGCTGGGGTGAAGTCGAAGGCGTTCATGTAGTCGATGTAGCTGAGCACTGTCTGCTCGCTGATACCCTCAATTTGGGTTTTCACCCGCTCTTCTGGAGCGGTGGGAGTGCTGCGGGGGGCTGAGCGTTTGCCGTACTCTTGGTTAAAAGCAGGGTCATAGCCCATGTTAACTACGGTATTCCGAAGTACGGTAATTTGCTGACCCGGATCTAGTTTCTTGATGGTTTCAAGGACTTGGGTGGCTTCGGGAGACATTTGATAGCCAGCCGGGATCGGAGCCACAAGGCCCTGTTTCATCAACTGTCCCAACTCGTACCAGAAACCGAGTTTGGTGTTGACGCGCAAAGAAGTGTAAATCCGACCAATTGTTGTGTCGGCGTTGCTGGCTAGGTCAAACATGGTTTTGCTTTGAGCAGCCGGCGACATTTGCTTGATTTCGCTCAGTATGCCTTCAACAAGCGCCATGCTGGCTACTCCGGGAGCTGCTGCGGTAATGGAAACGCCCATTTCGGTGTAGGCATACCAGAGCAGTGCGAGTTGGTCTTCAACGCTGAGTTTGTAGAACGCTTCCGTGGTAGCCGGAACAACGCTAGCAATCTCGGTGTTGGAAAAAATAGATTGAGCTGATTGAATACTAACTGCCATATGTATGCTGTGGGATTCGCTGTCGGTTTTACTTGCGTACTTGAATTAGCGAATCGAATTCTCCCTAAATTAAATTATGTAACATTTTTGACATTTTGGAGTTCAAACTTATAAATATAAAGATTGCCAAAGTATTATCAATACTGTCCCAAAATTACTCTCAAAGTTACTAGACTTATGGCACAAATTGTGCAGTGGTTTCTTACGTGATGAAAAAATCAATTAATAGCGATCGCATTAAGCAAAAAGCCCTTGAGTTGGGATTTCACAAAGTCGGGATAGCCTCAACAGACACGGATTTTGATATAGAAAAACAAAGATTGCAAGCTTGGCTGGACAAGGGTTATCAGGCGGATATGGCATGGATGGCAAACCCGAAACGGCAGGATATTCAATTGGTGATGCCAGAGGTGCAGTCATTAATATGTGTCGCCATCAACTACTACACGCCCCACCAACGCCCCGAAAATCCCCTGTGGGAGGGGGGGGACGATGCAGCGATCGAATATGCTAAAATCTCTCGCTACGGTTGGGGGCGGGATTACCATAGAATTTTGCACAAAAAACTGAAGCTTTTGGCAAATTGGGTGCGATCGCAAGGCGAGGGAATTGAAGCGCGGTATTATGCTGATACCGGGCCAGTTCAGGATAAAATGTGGGCGCAGCGTGCCGGGATTGGCTGGATTGCCAAAAATGGTAATGTAATTTCCCGCGAATACGGTTCTTGGGTGTTTTTGGGCGAAATCTTGACTAATCTGGAGTTAGCGTCGGATGAGTCTCATACTGAACATTGCGGTACTTGCACTCGCTGCATTGAGGCGTGTCCGACGGGAGCAATTACTGAGCCTTTTGTGGTGAATGCCGATCGATGTATAGCCTATCACACGATCGAGAATCGAGCCGAAAAATTGCCCGACGAAATTGCATCTAATTTACAAGGTTGGGTAGCAGGTTGCGATATTTGTCAGGATGTTTGTCCTTGGAATCAGCGATTTGCTAAACCAACTGATGTGGCAGAGTTTGAGCCTTATCCTGAAAATATAGCACCGACACTTGCAGAATTAGCCGACATTTCCGACGAGGAATGGAACCGCAGATTTACCGCTTCGGCGCTGCGGCGCATTAAACCCGAAATGCTGCGGCGAAATGCGAAAGCCAATCAAATTAACCCTTAAAAGTTGAGATGTTCGTGCTTAGGAGGCACTTTACCCTATAGATAATAACCCTAGGGTGTTTACGGCTCGCCAAGAGACAATACATTCTGCCGTAAGTCATTCCCCATCTAAAACCCAAAATCTAAAATCTAAAATCTAAAATTGTATGCTTCCCCGTTCCTTATTTGCTATTGTCCAATGACCAAAGTAATTATTTTTGATTTTGACGGTACTTTAGCAGATACAATCGATATTCTTCTAAGCATCACCAACCGTTTGTCAGTAGAATTAGGCTTTAAGTCTGCGACCAAAGAGCAAATCGCTCAACTGAGCAATTTAACTTCTTGGCAAATTCTTCAGTATTCGGGCATTTCTATCTTCAAATTCCCGCTGTTGATTAGAATGTTGAAAGCAGAGTTACGCAGCGAAATCCCCAACATTCGTTTATTTCCGGGGATTAAAGAAGTTTTACTGGAGTTAAAAAAACAGGGATTTCAACTGGGCATTATCACATCTAATTCCAGAGAAAATGTCTTGGAATCGATGAAAAAAAATGCTTTGCAAGACACTTTCACGTTTATTTACTCTGGCTCAACTTTTGGCAAACATAAAGTTATTAATAGATGGCTAAAAACCGAACATATAAATGCTAAAGAAGTCGTTTATGTGGGAGATGAGATTAGAGATATAGAAGCTGCTCGAAAAACCGGAATTAAGGTAATTGCTGTAGGTTGGGGTTTTAATTCTGAGGAGGCTTTGGTGGCACACAATCCTGATTTTTTGATTCAAAGCCCCCAGGAATTGATAGAAATTATGAGTAATTTGCGGGAAGTATAAACGGAAATTGCCAAAAGTAAGACTCCTCGGTTGAAATCTATTCTAGACAAACTCTCTTTCCACCAGAGAGGGACTAAAGAATAAAATGGGTATTAAAGCTTGATTTGTTATCAGCCATAATCTCTTGTATCATCTCTGGGAATACATTAGGTTAATCTCCTTCGCCCCGTTTCAGGGCTGCTAAAACGGCTTGCTGGCTAACTGCTTGGTAGATTTTGCTAAAATGCTGCTTGAGGGCGTCAGAGGCGGGCGAGGATTTGCTAGCGCTTCCTTTTCCGTCGGTGGCGATGGGAATTGGGCCTAAGATATCTAATACTGTTTCGCTGCTGGGCGGCGGTACAATTACTACTAAAGATGATTCTAGCTGCTGATTGTATTCCCAAAAGCGATCGACTTTTGGCAATTTAGCATTCGCAGTAGGGGAATTTTCACCCTTGTTTAGCTGGGTATTTTCCTCTCCTTCCTTACCCCGTCTTTGGCGGAGTGCGGTCAATATTTGCTCTTTAGTTCTTCCGCGCAGTTGAAACAGTACGAAAGGGTCTTCGCCGAAGCGATCGCCCAATAAGTAGTATACTGCACTGATGTGTTTGCAAGGGTTTTTAGGGTCAGGACAGCTACAGCGCGATCGAATATCTGACAAGCTTAACGGAAATAGCGTTTTGCCTGCCGCCGCAAATACATCCTCAATATTGTGTGGCATTTCTCCTGCTAGTAATTTAGCTGAAAAAACTGCTCTTTGCGACATATTTTCAATCACATAATCCCAATCTTCATCAGTCAAGGTGTCGAGTCCTAAAGAAACTTGATAGGGTTTTGGATCAGTGCCTTGAACTATGGCAATTACTTCTTGGTTAGGGAAGTTAATGCTGAGAACTTTACCCTCGCGCGCATATTGCCAGCCACGTTCTAACCGCTTTTTGAAGCGGTAGGTATTGATTAAATCTAACCACTGTTGTGTCCACCATTCTCTGTCAATCATAAGCCGAAGGAAGAAGGAAGAAGGAAGAAGGAAGAAGGAAGAAGGTATATATTAGATTATGTCCGATAAATTAACCCTAATTATTGTAGGGGCGGGTTCACCAATATATATGATACAAACGATCGATCGAGTAAACCCGCCCCGGCGACAAACCAATAAATATTATTCTTCTTCTGTTTCTATAATAGCATTGCGATCGAGAATTAGTAAATTGCGAAGTTGGTCTGTATCTAGCTCGGTGAGCCAGTTTTCCCCTGCGCTGACAACTTGTTCGGCTAGAGCTTTCTTACTTTCGATCATATCGTGTATTTTCTCCTCTAACGTACCTGTGCAGACAAATTTGTGAACTTGCACATTGCGGGTTTGACCGATGCGAAATACGCGGTCAGTTGCCTGATTTTCTACTGCGGGATTCCACCATCTGTCATAGTGGAAAACGTGGGTTGCTCTGGTTAAGTTCAAACCTGTGCCGCCTGCTTTTAAAGATAAAATCATAATCGGCGGGCCTTGGGGGTCGTGCTGGAAGCGATCGATCATTTCTTCCCGCTGCTGCTGCTTAACTCCGCCGTACAAAAACAAAACTTCTCGCCCTAAATGCTTTTCTAGATGCGGTTTCAGGAGTTTTCCCCATTCGGCAAATTGAGTAAAAATTAAAGCCCGATCGCCCTCAGCGAGCACCTCTTCTAACATTTCCACCAACCGCTGCAATTTCCCCGATTCCTGGCTCTTAATCTCCAATTCTTTCGGCTTAGCTTCTGCTTTGACAAGAGCCGGATGGTTGCAAAGTTGCTTGAGTTTTACCAGCAAAGCCAGAATCATTCCCCGGCGCTGAATGCCTTCTGCTGAGTCTAATTCAGCTATTGACTCTTCGACTATTTTCTGATATAATACCGCCTGTTGAGCCGCCAGCCCGCAAAATACAGTCATCTCCTGTTTTTCGGGCAAATCTTGGATGATTTCTTTGTCAGTTTTCAGGCGGCGGAGGATGAAAGGCCGAACGAGCGATCGCAAAGTCTGCAATGATTCCCTATCGCCGTATTTCTCGATCGGAATTGCAAATCGGCGCTGAAAGAAATTGCGCGGCCCCAAATAACCAGGATTGAGAAACTCCAAAATTGACCACAATTCTTGCAGTCTATTTTCCACCGGAGTTCCCGTCAGCGCAATTTTAAAAGATGCCTCGATTTGCCGCACCGCTTGCGACTGCTTCGCCTCGGAATTTTTAATATTTTGCGCTTCATCTAAAACCAATCCTTGCCACTTAATGCCTTGAAATTCCTTCGCATCGCGAAACACTAGCGCGTAACTGGTAATGATTAAATCCTTTCCCTTAATTGCCGTCCCAAATGCTTTGCCTTTAGCGCGTTTGTCTCCGTGGTGAACTAACACTTTCAGCGTCGGGCCAAATTTCTTGACTTCCCGCTCCCAATTACCTAATAATGAGGTTGGACAAACCAGTAATGTTGGCGCTTCTAGAGAATCTTGTTCCTGTAAGTGTACAAGGAAAGCAATTAGCTCGATCGTCTTCCCTAATCCCATATCGTCCGCGAGACAAGCACCCAAACCCCAGCGTTCTAAGAATGCTAACCAGCCTGCTCCTAGGGCTTGATAAGGCCGCAATTGTCCTCGGAAACTAGCCGGAGTTGCGATCGCACTTACGGCTTGATTATCGCTCAAAGTATTCAACAATTCCTGAAGTTGACCGGTTGCCTCAAAATTCACCACAGGCAATTTTTCGATCATCTGAGAATCGCCCGACGCCAGACGCAAAGCATCCTCCAAAGAAAGAGTCATTTGCTCTTTGCGGCTGGCAAAAAAAGTTTGAGCCGCTTTCACATCCGGCGCGCGCAACTCCACCCACTCGCCGTTAATTTCCACCAAAGGCGAATTCAACGCGGTCAACCTGTCAAATTCTGCCTTAGAAATGCGCTGTCCGCCGATCGTCAATTCCCACTTAAAATTTAGCAGACTTTGCAATCCCAACCCACCTTTCGCCGGAGTCACTTTTGGAGTTTCCGCTTGAATGCTCAAACCCAAACGACTCGCCCAACCATCCGTTTTTGTCAAACTCGGTGGCAAAACTACGCCCAACCCGCTATCAGCAAACCGCCAAGCTACAGACTTAATAAACTCGTAAGCTTGCAGCGGATTTAATTGGCAAGATTGAGGCCGCTGTGCTTGCAAACTCGGTTCAATTAACGGATAAAGTTTCGAGGCTAAACCCAAGCCGCTGAGCAAAGTTTCTTGAGGCAATTCAATTGTCCGCCCCGCATAAGCCAAACGCTCGACAGAGTTGTTCCAAACAGTTGTCGCGTCTACCAAAAATTCGGTTTCATCTGCTGCTTGCAAGCAATAATTTAAATTCCAGTTGGCTTTACCGGGCGCTGGTGGTATGAGTTGAAAGCAAGTGCGAAATTGACTTTGTTGAGATAGTTGGTTTTGCAGCGGTGCAGTCCAAGCACTCAGCTTGGTTGCCAAGTTTTCCAATGCTGTTGTTTCTACTTGAACTATCCCCGATTCCTGCTGCAAAGCTTGCAGCCAGTCGCGCACCGGAGAAACTGCTTTGATGTCTAAAGTAGAGCTACCAGCCGTTAGCGCAGCCCTCGAAGAGGATCGCACTTGACTATCTACAATACTACTCAAAAATCCTAACACTAATTCCTCAGCCCCCCTCGGCAAATCCACCGCTAAAGGCAATTGACTGGATTCTTCTGCCTTTTCCCCTCTTCCTTCTTCCTTCTTCCTTCTTCCTTCTTCTGCCTTTTCCCCTCTTCCTTCTTCCTTCTTCCTTCTTCTTTCTTCCTTCGGACTGACATCCGTTACATCCGTTACATCCGTTACAGAATCCGTTGCCGAACTTCCTTCTTCCTTCTTCTGATATGTTCTGCAAGCCGTCGGCATTTGCTTAACAAAAGTGGCGAGGCGGAGTGTATCTGTAGAACTATCTAACAGCGGTTGCCATTTGGCAATAGCAGAACCGTCGGGCTGTTTCTCCAATCCCGGCAAGAATTTGCATCTTGCCAACAAATCCAAACTCCACCTAGCTATATGAGACCAAAAACGCAAATCTGAGCCGACAAAAGAGTCTGGTTCCGTGCTGTTAAGCGGTAGTGATTGCAAGAAAACAAAAGCTGCTTGAGGGTTGAGACAAAAACCCTCGACTTGCCAGGGATAAAGGTAAATATCCTCGGTTTTAGCGGGTTCCTCAAGTGCTGCTGCTGAGTGCTGCGGCATCAGATTTGCGTTTGATTCTGAGATTTGTGTGGGAAGTGCGATCGCCCGAATTTCCCTTTTAATTGAGGAGTTTGGTGCGCTGATTTCTTCCTTGGTAGTTTTGGGCGATCGCCTAGTTTTTTTGCTTTTTTCCGGGGGAGTTTCTGCGGTTTCCGGTAATTGCCAATCCAGTTTTCCCGACTGCTGCAAGGAATTTAGGAAAGTCTTAAATTCCGATTCGGTCATTGCTAAGGGGTGCGGTAAATTTATCCCCGATTCTAGGGTTTCAATTGCCCCAAGTTTTCGCCAAGTTTCTCCCCAAATAAATAAGCAACTTTTTTCATTCTCTACGAGCCAACTGCCGTGTAAAATAGCCATATTTTTTTACCCTGATATTTGTATTTAAGTGCGAGGTTGACTACAGCATTTATATGGAATTTATGAAAACTTTATTTAAAACAAACCGAGGAAAATTTGAGCCAGATAGGAATTAGGTAGAATTTTTATATTTAGGTACTTAGGGCACACCTTACCGCTTATTCCCTGACCTAGATAACTAAATCCCTCTTCCTTCTTCCTTCAACGTCCCAATTCCCAAACGAAAATTGATCGTACCATCTATGGAAGGCGTTTAGCGGACGATCGACTGGAGAATCGACCCCAGACTGCAAAAAATAATTTAGAGTATAAATGCCTACAATCGAGACGCAGACAGTCGATCGCGAGGCGATTATCCCTGTCTTTTGGCGTCGGACTCTCAAACATCCTGTGGTAATGTTACGATCCCGACAGAGAAAGAATGTGGTAGATAAGGAAGCAGTGCTACATGGTAGAGATAGACAAGTCAATATCCTTCGATGGACGGGATATTAGACTGAAGATTGGTTTACTAGCGCCTCAAGCAGGCGGTGCAGTTTTGATTCAGTCGGGTGACACGGCCGTTTTGGTGACAGCGACTCGATCCCAGGGGAGAGAAGGAATTGATTTCCTGCCCCTGTTGGTGGATTACGAAGAGAGACTCTACGCTGGCGGTAAAATTCCCGGTGGGTTTTTACGCAGGGAAGGGCGTCCCCCAGAAAAAGTGACTTTGACTGGCCGTTTGATCGATCGACCGCTGCGTCCGCTATTTCCAAGCTGGCTGCGAGATGACATCCAAGTTGTAGCCACAACGGTTTCGATGGACGAACAAGTGCCACCGGACGTTTTGGCGGTGACGGGGGCTTCCGTAGCGATTCTGCTGGCGAAAATGCCGTTTTACGGGCCGATGGCGGCAGTGCGAGTCGGTTTGGTAGGGGACGATTTCATCATCAACCCCACCTACAGCGAAATCAAAGAAGGCGAGTTGGATCTCGTGGTAGCCGGTTCTCCTGACGGAGTAATCATGGTGGAAGCCGGCGCCAACCAATTGCCGGAACAGGATATCATCGAGGCGATCGACTTCGGCTATGAAGCAGCCTGTGACTTGATTCAAGCCCAGCGCGAAATTATGGCGGAATTGGGCATCGATTTGGTGGTAGAGGAACGGCCATCGCAAGATTCGGCCCTGGAAAACTTTATTCGCGATCGCGCCCAAGAACCCATCCGCATCATTTTGTCAAGATTTGAAAAAGACAAAACCATACGGAATGCAGCATTGGACGAAGTTAAGGCAAATGAAGTCGAAGCTGCGATCGCCGAACTTGCCGAAGACGATCCGGTAAAACTAGCAGCCACCGCCAACAGCAAGGCGATCGGCAACGTTTTCAAAGACGTTACCAAAAAAATGATGCGGAAGCAGATCCTCGAAGATGGCGTCCGCGTAGACGGTCGCAAGCTAGACGAGGTGCGACCCGTTTCTTGTCGCGTAGGCGTCTTGCCGTCGCGAGTACACGGCTGTGCGTTGTTTAATCGGGGGTTAACCCAAGTGTTGTCCGCAGCTACCCTGGGAACCCCAGGCGACGCCCAAGACTTAGGAGACGACTTGCACCCGCAGCAAGACAAACGCTACCTCCACCACTACAACTTCCCGCCGTTTTCCGTGGGAGAAACCAAGCCGATGCGATCGCCCGGACGCCGAGAAATCGGTCACGGAGCCCTCGCAGAACGCGCTTTACTGCCCGTTTTGCCATCCAAAGAAGATTTCCCCTACGTCATTCGCGTAGTTTCCGAAATCCTTTCTTCCGACGGTTCCACCTCAATGGGTTCAGTTTGCGCCTCAACGCTAGCATTAATGGATGCAGGCGTTCCCCTTTCCCAACCCGTCAGCGGCGCGGCAATGGGCTTAATTAAAGAAGGCGATGAAGTCCGAATTTTGACTGACATTCAGGCAATTGAAGACTTTTTAGGCGACATGGACTTCAAAGTAGCCGGTACCGACACCGGGATTACTGCTTTGCAGATGGACATGAAAATCAAAGGTTTACCCTTAGATGTGATTGCCACCGCCATCCGCCAAGCCAAGCCGGCCAGACTGCACATTTTAGAAAGAATGCTGTCAACCATCGACACTCCCCGCAAGGAAATGTCGCCGTTTGCACCGCGTTTGCTAACCCTGAAAATCGATCCAGAATTTATCGGTTTGGTAATTGGGCCAGGTGGCAAAACGATCAAAGCCATCACCGAAGAAACCGGTGTCAAAATAGACATCGAAGACGACGGAACCGTGACAATTGCTGGCAACGACAGCGAAAAAGCTCAACGGGCTTACAACATTGTCCAAGGCATGACGCGCAAGTTGAATGCAGGAGATGTGTATGTCGGCCGCGTAACTCGAATTATTCCGATCGGCGCTTTTGTGGAAATTTTGCCCGGAAAAGAAGGAATGATTCACATTTCCCAGTTAGCGGACTACCGCGTTGGGAAAGTGGAAGACGAGTTAGCTGTGAACGATGAAGTGATTGTCAAAGTGCGAGAAATTGACAACAAAGGTCGAATTAATTTGACCCGCTTGAATATTCATCCCGACGAAGCGGTAGCCGCCCGCGAAGCGTTGAATAAATAGTTTACAGTTGGTAATTGGTAATTACTTATAGAGTAATTGCTAATTGCTAATTGCTAACTGGTGATTAGTAATT
This sequence comes from Microcoleus sp. B4-C1, assembly GCF_036705285.1. Taxonomy (NCBI): domain Bacteria; kingdom Bacillati; phylum Cyanobacteriota; class Cyanophyceae; order Oscillatoriales; family Microcoleaceae; genus Microcoleus; species Microcoleus sp. B4-C1. Next base: position 40,193 of record NZ_JAUBUC010000064.1, read on the forward strand.
GCTAATTGCTAACTCGTGATTAAATCTGATTGTTTCAGATTGATTTAGGAGTAGGGTGCGCGACAGCGACAGATCGACAAAAGTGCGATCGGCTGTAGAAGTTAATAAAGTCGCGCACTTTACCCTCTGCGGCTGAAACCGCAACTACACAATCGATCGCAACTGCATTGGTCACAAGTTAAGCCTGTATGCCAGTTGTCAAGGGGATTTGAGAAGATGTGTCAAAGAAAAATTGGTTTTT
>NZ_JAUBUC010000065.1:0-5658 GCF_036705285.1 Microcoleus sp. B4-C1
CGTCCCGCCCGTCCACTCATGACGGGCGGGACGCCCATCCCACTTTCAAGAGTGGAAGTTATTTAATTCTCATTCCTAAGTAAATGGAAATAAACATGGCGTAGGGGAGGCAGAGTTTTGCATTAATAATAAACTGGTGGCTAGTATAGATCATTGCCTTACCCGCCCCTAATATTTTTTATTGTTTGTCGAGTCTGCCTACTTCTTAACTAATAACTTTTGACGAATGCCGCTTCTTCTCAATATATTGCTGGTGGTAATCCTCTGCCATATAAAATTCAGCAGCAGGTTTGATTTCGGTGGCAATATCTTTGTCGTATTTACCGGAAATTTGCAATTTTTGTTTGGAGGCGCGCGCGGCTTTTTCTTGTTCGGAATTATGATAAAAGATCACAGACCTGTACTGTTCGCCTCTGTCGGGGCCTTGGCGATTGATTTGGGTAGGATCGTGACAGTTCCAGAATACATCTAGCAGTGTTTCGTAACTCACCTGCGATCGATCGTACTCTATCAGCACAGATTCAGCGTGACCAGTGACTCTGGCGCAAACATCCAGGTAGCAAGGATTCGGCCAGTGGCCTCCTGTGTAGCCCGCAGCAGTCGAGACGACACCCGCAACGGCGCGAAACTTGTGTTCAACTCCCCAAAAACAACCGGCGGCAAATGTGGCTTTTTCCATCGTGTTACTCATCGTATTGGGTTCAAACTTGGCAATAAATTATGCTTGACATATCCCCATAAGTGTGCATTCCCAAACTAATCGCGGCTGTACGTAGTTTAACAAATATTGTCGTGCTTTCTCCAAGGGCTCTAGGGGCGATCGACTAATTCCCCCTGCCAAAAATTGCTGCCAATAACAGTGTTGTAAATAATCGATTAACCACAACTGAGATTCAGTATCTAAAGTTTTATCAATTTCCTTTGCCAATTCCAAAGCAGACCGCAGATTTTGAGGCAACTGCTTCACCTTTTGCAGCAAATCATCGGGTATTGATTGCAGTTGCTGCCAAATAGAAATCGCCTCCCCAGGACTGCCCTGAGCCATCCCCAGTACCTCGGAATGATTCAAAATCTCCGCGAATCCCGCTTGCTGCAAAACTTGTGCCATTGCTTCGGGATTCAGCCTAGAAAACGAAATTTTTTGACAACGAGAAATTAAAGTTGGCAGCAAAAGTTCCACTGTCGGAGCAATTAAAATTAGGGCTGCTTTTCCCGGTTCTTCCAATGTCTTCAATAAGCCGTTAGCTGCTCCCTCAGCCATTGTTTCTGCTTGTTCCAACACTACGACTGAACGTGCTGCTTCTAGCGGCGGTCTGCTGAGAAAATTACTGATTTCTCGAACTTGTTCTAAGCGAATTTGTGGTGGTGCTTTCCGCTTTAAACCGGCTTCCTCTGCTTCCTTTGGTGTAAGCCGTTTGCCTTGGTTCATGTAAGTTGGTTCTACCCAAAGTAAGTCTGGATGATTTCGCTGTCTCACGCGATTTTGCACGGAGGCTATTAGTCTGGTTTCGGGAATATTGGCTGAGAATAAAAGCTCGATGAAACACTGAGCGGCTAAACTTTTGCCGATGCCGTTAGAGCCGACAAATAAATAACCAGGAGCAATTCGGTTTCGCTCGACTGCTTGAGTTAGCAATTCTACTGCTCGCTCTTGTCCGATTAATGATGTAAAATAATTCATGTTTGCTCAGGAAGAAGGAAGTTCGGCAACGGATTATGTAACGGATGTAACTCACATCTTGCACCATTCTCAGGAACAGGCAAGATGCCTGTTCCACAAAGAGTGAATTTTCTTGTGGAACAGGCATCTTGCCTGTTCCTAAACAAGTAATTGAGAATGGTGCAAGATATCAGATGTAACGGATATCAGGATGAAGGATGAAGGAATAAAATCTAGGGCTTCAGCAATTAATAACATCTTAAGCGTCGGGGTGGTTGCTATAATACCAAAAGGTTATTGTGTTTTAACGGACTGCTCAATAATTGTTTTGAGTTAAGAATGTTAAATTGTAAGTTGCCGGAGCCGGACAGGGCATTGCCGTGTCTCTACAGATTATCTAGCGCTATTTTTCAGAATTGGTATTGTAAATCTTCATTGAGTTTATAAGCAATTATAAACAATAATGGTATCATATCGCTATGAGTTGACAAGGAATACGCACACATCAAAGAACGAAAGTCTCAAATGCAGCTAACAGAGAGGCACATCATTAAATCGACGGAACACCGTTTTACTGAAATTGACGAACTAGCCTTTAAATCCAAAAACCTCTACAATGCCGCCAATTACGTCATTCGTCAGAGCTTTATTTATGGATGGGGCTATGTCAATTACAACGAAATGAACCGTTTGATGAAGTCTCATGAAGCATACAAGGCTTTGCCTGCTAAAGTAAGCCAGCAAATCTTGATGGTGTTAGACAAGAATTGGAAATCGTTTTTTGAAGCAGCTAAAACTTACAAAGCTGATTCTTCAAAATTTACTGGTCGCCCGAAATTGCCAAAGTATAAAGACAAAACCAAAGGGCGAAACCTTCTCGTCTACACCATTCAAGCAATTAGCAGCAAAGAGTTGAAGAAAGGAGTCATTAAACTTTCTGGTACTGAACTTTCAGTCAAAACGAAAGTAAATCCCGATCGGATTTGTCAAGTTAGGTTGGTTCCCAAGTGTGATTCTTATCTAATTGAGGTGATTTATGATGAACCGGAGTCCACCGCTAGTAACGACAGCTTTGTAGCTAGTATTGATTTGGGACTGGATAATTTAGTGGCGCTAACTTCAAATCAACCAGGATTTATTCCACTGTTGATTAACGGGCGACAATTAAAATCGATCAACCAGTTCTATAACAAGCGTAAAGCACAATTACAATCCCAATTAAAAGGGAGTCGCAAAACCTCGTTACGTATTCAACGCTTAACCCGCTGTCGCCACCAAAAAGTAGATAATTATTTGCATCATACCAGTCGTAGGATTGTCGATATTTTGGTCGCACAACAAATTGGGACGCTAGTAATTGGCAAAAACGCACAGTGGAAAACTGAAATTAACCTAGGAAAGCAGACTAACCAAAATTTTGTCAGTATTCCTCACGCTCGATTAATTGAGATGTTGGAATACAAAGCTTTCTTGGTTGGAATTCAGGTAATCGTGCAGGAAGAATCTTTCACGTCACGGGCAAACTTTTTGGGATTAGACCCAATTCCTGTTTACGGGAAAACAGAAAAAGAACCTGTCTTTACTGGGAAACGGGTCAAACGAGGCTTGTACAAAACATCGACTGGTCAACTAATTAATTCCGATGTCAACGGATCTTTTAATATTCTCAGAAAAGCAATCCCAAATGCGTTCAGCGATGGGATAGGGAGCTGCGTAGTTCAGCCGAGGCGGGTCAATCCGCTCAAAGTAAAAGTGAAAGGGGAGGGGCTTAACGCCTCCCATGTCTATAAATGACTATACTTTTACCAGCTATTATTTAAATATCCCCAAGCTTCTAACCGGCGAGTTACAATAGCTTGAATTTCCTGAGCGACTTCATATTCAGGCCGATCGGCATTTATGCGAACAATTCGAGATTTATTTGCCTCGGCTAACTCCGAAAAACCTTGCTGCACAAGGCGGTGAAACTTCAAATCCGCTTGCTCGATCCGATCGCACCCTCCGCGAGCCCTTACCCTCGCCAAACCCTCCTCCACATCAATATCCAGCCACAAAGTCAGATCGCTTTCCAAGCCGCCGGTGGCAATGTCATTCAACTGCTTAATTAAATTTAAATTAAGACCGCGGCCGTAGCCCTGATAAGCGATCGTAGAGTCAGTAAAGCGATCGCATAAAACAATCGTTCCTTTCGATAACTCGGGTTTGAGAAAAGTTTCGACGTGTTGAGCGCGATCGGCAGCGTACATGAGTAATTCTGCTCGATCGGATACAGATTCGCCCCCATCTTGTTTCAGCAGCAAATGTCGCAGTCCCCTTCCCAGCTCAGTACCCCCCGGTTCGCGAGTAGCCACCAAGCGGACTCTCAGAAAGCAACTTACTTGCAGGAACTGTATCAAGCGCTGCATTTGCGTAGTTTTACCCGCACCTTCAACCCCCTCAAACACGATAAGTTTGCCTTTCATTGCCCTAACTTTCCACCTGAATAAAATAAATCCATATTGTTCTGTGCATCTGTTCTAGGTTCGGTATGATAATAAAGTCTAAATGCCTCACGGCTGGAGTTGTCTATGGCTCGCTATACTGGTTTTTTTATCGTTGCCGTTCCGATCGACCGTCTCCGTCAATCCCTGATTGAAATTTTAGAGTCATGCAATCTTGATATTATCTACAATACAGGAGATTCCGTCATGGCTCGCGAGCTTCCCGGTCAAGTTTCCATTGCCAAACTTGTCACCGCAGAAGTCCTAATTGAGAAAAACACGGCCAGCGACTCAGAGGTTCGCATGAACTTCGTGATTAAAAACGAAGAACTGCCCCTGCAAACCAACAACCACTGCCGTCAAATGTTCGAGCTAGTGAGTCGTTCAATTATGAACAACAATAACTGGCGACTTTTGGAAAGTATGGCACTCTAGCCATCAGTCAGTCGAGTTTACATTTTAGATTTTAGAGTGACTCCACAGATAAATCTGGGGCCTCGAACTAACGTCGAAACTTCTTTGGTCTCGACTCCTGGTGTGGGGGGCTTGTATCCGTCTTGGTATGAGGCCATTAGTCATTAGTTTCTAGCTAATGACCGATGGCCTCCGACTTTTATATGCAATCCCTAAACTTAAGCTCGAAATCCCCGGCGCAAAAACAAAGAATTTGTCACCACGCTAACAGAACTAAACGCCATAAATGCTCCAGCCGCCGCAGGACTGAGTAGAATTCCGGTTGCAGGCAGCAAGATACCTGCGGCTACCGGAATTCCCAGAGTATTGTAACCAAAAGCCCAAAATAAATTTTGGCGAATCTTATTAAAAGTAGCGCGCCCCAGCTCGATCGACTCAACAACATCCATCAAAGCATTTCGCATCAGCACAATTTGAGCAGTTTCCACTGCTACATCAGTGCCGCAGTGCAAACCAATACCGACATCAGCTTGAGCCAAAGCAGGGGCGTCATTGATACCATCCCCCACCACAGCCACTTTACAGCCTTGGGCTTGCAAAGTCGCGATCGCGCGAGCCTTCCCCTCCGGCCGCACCCCGGCCAAAACATCAGCCGCCGCCAAACCTAGCTGCTGCGCCGTCACCGCCGCCGCAGACGGCGTATCCCCCGTCAGCATCATCACCCGCAATCCCATGCCCCGCAAACGTTCCACCGTCGCCTTAGCATCCGGCCTCAGAGTATCTTTTAGGCCGATTACCCCCAGCAAAACGCCCCCAGAAGCCACGTAAACCGCCGTTTTGCCTTCCAAAGACCCCGACAATTCCGTCGCCACAGCGACCCCCTGCTCCTTCATCCACTCGGCATTCCCCGCGAACACCCGCCGGCCCTCCACCAAAGCCGAAACCCCCAAGCCCGGTTCCGTGCAGAAATCCTCAGCAGCTAGCAGCGGCAAACCTTGCTGTTGAGCTTCCAGCAAAATCGCTGCCGCGATGGGATGAGAAGCGCCCCTTTCCACCGCCGCCGCAATTTGCAGCAGTTTTGAGTCAATTGTGGAACAGGCATCT
>NZ_JAUBUC010000065.1:5758-37794 GCF_036705285.1 Microcoleus sp. B4-C1
TGCCTGTTGCCAGAAACCCCATCAATTGTGGAACAGGCATCTTGCCTGTTGCCAGAAACCCCATCAATTGTGGAACAGGCATCTTGCCTGTTGCCAGAAACCCCATCAATTGTGGAACAAACATCTTGTTTGTTGCCAGAAAATCCATCAATTATGGAACAGGCATCTTGTTTGTTTCCAACATTAATATCGGAGTTCAAATCCCACTCCGAATTCTGGAAAATCGGCAAATAATCTGTGAGTGTGAGATTTCCGGTTGTCAGAGTGCCAGTCTTATCAAAAACCACCGTATCTAATTGATGCACCCGTTCTAAAACATCACCACCGCGAATTAAAAGCCCGCGCTCCGCGCCGATGCCAGAACCGACTAAAATTGCAGTTGGGGTAGCCAGTCCCAAAGCGCAAGGACAAGCGATGACTAAAACTGCGATCGCCAATTTCAAACTTAAGAGCAAAGGCGATTGATAATGGATAATTGGCAATTCATTTCCCATATTCATTGCCCCGTGTCCCATATCCATTGCCCCGTGTCCTAAAAGCACAGAAGGCCAAATATGAGTGCCGGCAAAATACCAAAATAGGAAAGTTAAAACCGATATCCCCATCACCCCATATACAAAATATCCCGCGACAGTATCAGCTAAATTTTGAATCGGCGCTTTGCGAGTTTGGGCTGCCTGCACCAAAGCCACCATTTGAGCTACAGTTGTTTCCTTACCGGTGCGAGTTGCCCGCATCACAACTGCCCCGGATTTATTGATAGTTCCCGCCGCAACTGTATCTCCTGGTTGCTTCAAAACCGGCATTGATTCGCCAGTCAGCATCGACTCATCTATGGTTGTTTTGCCTTCGCAGACTTCACCGTCTACCGGTATCTTTTCCCCGGGCAAAACTTGCAGCCATTCTCCGACTCGGACGCGATCGGCAGGAATTTCAATGTATTGTGGATCGTAGACTTCTGATGTCAAGTTTAAAGGCAATTCTTCCGATCGCAAATCTAAATTTGCGAGTTTAAAATCTACTAAGCGGGCTTTCGCTGGTTGCAATGCGATTAAAGCTTGCAAAGCTGATGCAGCGCGCCGTCTGGCTTGCTGTTCGAGAGTTTTGCCCAACAAAATAAAGCCCAGCAGCATCACCGGTTCGTCAAAAAAGCACTCCCATCCCATCCGTGGAAACAGCAGCGCCGCGTTGCTAGCGGTGTAAGCTGTGACAGCGCCTAAAGCCACCAAAGTATTCATGTTGGGTGCATTTCGCCACAAACTGCGGCACCCATCAACGATAATCGGGCGGCCCGGTAGCAGCAAAGCTAGGGTGGCGAGTCCCCAGTGAAACCAAATATTGCTGAGAATTGGGGCTTTTGTGCCGAGTACGTGACCTAAACCGGATAGAATAATTAGGATTAGGGCGATCGTCAATTGCTTGATTTGCTGTCGAATTTCTTGCCGTCGCCGTTCAATTGTTGCCGCTTCTGCTTCCCGCTGATTTTCACCACAACGAGACTGAGAGGGAAATCCATTATCAGTCAACTTTTTCGCTAAAGCTTCTGCATCGACAGTCCCCGGTTGACACTCAACCGTCGCGACTTCTACGGCTAAGTTAACGCAAGCTGAAATTACGCCTGAATACTGCATGAGTTGGCGTTCCACAGCTTTCGCGCAACCAGCACATTTCATCCCCCCGACATCGAAAGTAACAAGTTCTGGCGGTGATTCTTTAACTGATATGATTTCTGGTTGAATTTCGGGGATGGTTTTGGGTAGAAATTGCATGGTTTTTTTGGTATTGATTAGAATATTTGGGTGCTTTTGAAAGGATTTAATGCACTGTTTAGACAAATGTCTATATTTTTATCATAGATAAATTTTGTGACATCTTCCGAAAGTGTTAGTTTTTTTTAATTCTTATTAGTTCCCGGCGGTTAAATCCGCAGTCCGGTAGGGGTTTCAACTACTTTCTGACTGCGAGTTTAATGCTAAGGCACACTTGGGACACCGCATTGCCGTTTACTTATTTGATATAATGATCCCATTGCCTAGTTAATATCCAGCTTTTATTTGACGAATTTAGCTATGACAGAAACACCCAAATTTTATATTATCAAACGTCCTGCCGGTAATTGCGAGATTTTGCCGTTGGCGGAGCCCTCGCAGACGATCGCGCAACTCGAAGAACAAAACCCCAGTATTATTGAAAAGTGGGGCCCTTACGATTCGCCCGAAGATGCCATCGCCCGTCGCATCGGATTAATTCGCGCCGGCAAATGCCAACCAACCAAATTTTAGACTTTAGATTTTAGATTTTAGATTGAAGATAAGAAGGACTAAAGTCCTCACTACAAACCTGGTTCGTAGTGAGGACTTTACTCCTTCTTTACTGAAGTTTTTGTGACTAAAAACTACTTGGATTTAGCCGGTGCCGCACTCGGTTTTGCTTGCGCCGCATTCGGCTTAGCTGGCGCAGCATTCGGTTTCGCCTCCGCCTTATTGTTCCCTGTTTTACCAGTAACTTGCTTTGTCAAAACTTCCATAGCTTTCGCATATTGCGGATCGGCCGTCGTAGCAATTTTATCGCGATCGCGCCTCAATTCCTGTTTTTGAGCCTCGGTGAGTTCTACCTTAAAATCCGGTTCAATCCCGGCCTTGTTGATATCAGTGCCGTTGGGAGTAAAATACTTGGCAATTGTCACCGCCAAACCGGCACCATTTCCCACGCCTCGTACTGACTGAACTAAACCTTTACCAAATGTCTTTGTTCCCACCAAAACCGCGCGTTTGTTGTCTTGCAAAGCACCGGATAGAATCTCGCTAGCACTTGCTGAACCGCCGTCTACCAGTATAACTAACGGTTTGTCTGTGATCGCTCCCTTATTTGCCGTTTGTTTATCAGCCTCACCGACTCGATCGACCGTCGAGACGATCGTACCTTCTTTGAGCCACATCCGAGCAATTTCAATACTTCCGTACAGCAACCCGCCGGGATTGGAACGCAAGTCTAAAATATAGCCCGTTACCTTTTTCTGTTCCAAATCCTTAATTGCCGATCGCATTTCCGATGCAGCATTCGCACTGAACTGGTTTAAGCGAATATAGCCGACTTCTCCGATGGGAGTTTTCTGCACCGACTTCCGCACAGGATGAATTTCAATTTTAGCGCGTTTCAGTTTAAAGTCTAATTCCTTGTTTCCCCGCAAAATAGTCAGCGTCACCTCAGTATTCACCTGACCGCGAATCAAACTTACCGCCTGATTCGTATCCATGCCTTCTGTGCTCTTGCCGTCAATCTTAGTAATAATATCTTTTGCCAGAATACCAGCACTAAAAGCAGGGGTATCTTCGATCGGCGAAATCACCACCAACTTTTTGGTTTCCTCATCTTGAGTCAACTGAATCCCAACTCCTGTCAGTTCCCCAGAAGTTTCAACCTGCATATTTCTGAACTCTTGAGGGTCCATAAACCGCGTATAAGGATCATCCAGCTTCTTCAACATTTCCCGAATTGCTTTGTAAGCTTCGTCGTCGCTGGTATAAGTCCGGTTCAAATAATCATTCCGCACCGCTTTCCAGTCAACCTGGTTAAAAGTGCCATCTACATAACTTTTGTCAATAATTTGCCAAACTTCATCAACTAACTCTTTAGGGCTTCCCCGAAAAGAAGCCAGAGATTTAGAACTGCAACCAGTGTTCGCAAGAGTTACAGCAGTGAGTACCACCGCTGCTGCACTTAGAACAAGCCCTCGTTTTGTTATAACCATTTGTCTGACGCGCGGGAGAAAAAGAGTTCAGAATAATTACGCTCAATCTAACACAGGCAAGGCTCGGTCGTAGTTGGCGTACATATATTATTCCACTTTGCTGAGTTCTGCGGTATCAACTTAAGAGTGAAACCCTCTGTCTTTCTCGTTTGTATCGAAGCCTAGATCCCCCTAAATCCCCCTTAAGAAGGGGAGTAGGGGTTGACTTTAACCTCACCTGTCCCCCCTTAACAAAGACTTAGATCGCTCTTGTCCCCCCCTTACTAAGGGGGGTTAGGGGGGATCTCCGGGTTTAAAACACGCATTAGGGGCGATCCTCTCCGAGGGCTGCGCTAACGAGAGCAATTAAGGATCGACCCAGCGATCGTCCGATTTAATCAAGTCAATCAATTCTGCCACACCTCGGTCTTCCGGGACTTTCTTAATTTCTTCCCGGCCCCGGTACAGCGAGATATAACCCGGTTGCTTCCCGACGTAGCCGTAATCAGCATCAGCCATTTCTCCAGGCCCATTGACAATACAGCCCATTACTGCTATATCCAAACCGGTGAGATGCTTCGTCGCCTCTCTCACTTTGTGTAACACTTCCTCTAAATTAAACAAAGTGCGACCGCAGGAAGGACAAGCGACATACTCAACCATCGTTTTCCGCAGTCCCAAGGCTTGCAGAATGCTGTAGCAAACGGGAATCTCCTTTTCTGGGGCCTCTGTCAGCGAGACGCGGATGGTGTCGCCGATACCGTCAGCTAACAAAGGTGCGAGGCCTGCGGTGGATTTGATGCGGCCGTATTCGCCATCTCCTGCTTCCGTCACGCCCAAATGCAGCGGGTAATCCATGCCGAGTTCGTCCATCCGGTGCACCATCAAGCGGTAAGCAGCAACCATCACCGGCGCGCGGGAGGCTTTCAGGGAAATTACGATATTTCGGAAGTCGAGGGATTCGCAAATTTTGATGAATTCCAGGGCCGATTCCACCATCCCTTCGGGCGTGTCGCCGTAGGTAAAAAGCATCCGTTCGGCGAGGGAACCGTGATTAACGCCGATTCGCAAAGCTTTGCCTTGGTCGCGCAGGGAAATCACCAGAGGTTCCAGGGTTTCGCGGATTTTTTCGCCAATTTCCGCGAATTCGCTGTCGGTGTATTCGGTTCTGTCGGCTTTCGGCTTCTCGAACACGTAAAGTCCGGGATTGATTCTCACTTTGTCTACGTGTTTGGCCACTTCCAGGGCAATTTTCATGCCGTTGTGGTGGACATCGGCGACGAGGGGCACGGGTTGGTAGGTGGCGTGCAGTTTTTGCTTGATTTCGGCTAAAGCTTTGGCGTGGGCCATGCTGGGCACGGTGACGCGGACGATTTCGCAGCCAATCTCGTGCAAGCGCCGAATTCCGGCGACTGAACCGTCGATGTCGAGGGTGTCTTCGTTAATCATCGACTGAACTACTACGGGGTTGCCGCCGCCGATGGTGACGCTACCGACTTTGACGGGACGGGTTTTGCGGCGTTTGATGGTGGTGTCGAAGGTTGGTTCGGTGGTGGGGGTTTTAGTGGGGTTCGGCAGAGTTTGCATAACTGGTTGCTAGTGTTCTGTTACTAAGGTCTATAAAAATGTGTCTGCTGTTTTTCAGGTTGCCATAGAAAGGGTCTGTTTGGACAATGAGGTTTTGGGATTTAGGATTTTTGATAGAAGTACGATGGCTACGCCCCGGCTTACGTCTACGAACTTGTATGTCACGTTATGTAGTTTTGGGGGTAAGGGCGATCGATTTTTTAGTATTAAAATTTAACATTGTGGGCGGGCAAGATGCCCATTCCAGAGATAAATCCGGGGCTTGTTTAACAGTTGATAAATTTTAGGTAGAATATAAAGTTATTGTGCGCGATCGCATTTAGCAAAAATATCTCGATAGTTTGGAGTCTTAAACACTTATGCCAGATGAAACGATTTGGATTGTGACTGCCGATACTTCGGATCAGTCTCCTGATGCACCTGGTTCTGATGGTGCGAAGAATGGGGGACATATAGGTGTGGATTGGAGTGATACTTGGGACGCGCAGCCAAATGAACCGACCCAAAAGCAGGCGGCAAAAGCGGTTGATAGCTTGCGACTTCACAATGTCAGTATCAAGAAATTAGAAAAAGAATTGGTTGACTTCATGCAAACGGTAGATCAAATGTTCACCCGTGCGGATGCGGAAGCTGACATGAAATCGATCGAGTTATCTGAAATTGAGTTATCCGTTGCGATTAACGCCGAGGGTTCTTTCAGTTTAGTCGGTCTGGGAGCTAAAGTTGCAGATACCAGAACTGTATTGTTGAGATTTAAACGCAAGTCTTAAGGTGAGATGGGAAAGAATTTGGCGATATCAATTGGCATCAATAAATATGATTTCCTGCAACCGCTGAAGTATGCCAAGCGGGATGCAGAGTTAATGCAGGAATTTCTTCGTAAGCAGGGGGGCTTCGATAAAGTTCTTTTCTTCTCCGAGGACTCGCCTGATATTAAAGGTAAATCAACTCGTCCTTCTTTTATTAATCTGAAGCGAGTTTTGAGGACAATGTTTGAAAAACCTTTTATGAGGGATGGAGATAACTTTTGGTTCTTTTTCAGCGGTCACGGGAGGCGCCATAACGGCTATGATTATTTGATGCCTTGCGATGGCGATCCGGAAGATATTGAACATACGGCAATTCCAATTAATTTCGTGACAGAACGCCTGCGCCGCTGCGGGGCTGATAATGTTATTTTGATTCTGGATGCTTGTCGGGATCAAGGGAGTAAATCAGGAGAAGGAATCGGCAATCAAGCCGCTGAAGTTGCGCGACAAAAAGGAGTTATTACCTTTTTTTCTTGCAGTCCTAATGAATTGTCCTATGAAATTGAAGATTTACAGCAGGGTATTTTCACAAAAGCACTGCTGGACGGGTTAGGTGTTCAAGGTAAATGTGCCACTGTTGAGCGATTGGATCATTATTTGAGTTCACGAGTTCCTGAACTTATCCGGCAACACAAAAGTGAAAAAGTGCGACAAACACCTTACGTTATTGCAGAGCCGCTCGCGAAGTCGCACTTAATTATTTGCCCGCAATATGCAAGTGTACATGATGTTGCTCAAATGAAAGTTGATGCTTATTGTGCACAACACGTAAACAAAGATTTGGATATAGCAGAACAGTGGTGGATTCGCGTATTAGCTGCATCTCCAGGCGATATCGATGCTATTAATGGAATTAAAGAAATTGCTGTGTCAAGGAGAGAAAATGAGGTGTCGTCTCAAAATAATTCTGTTGGTGCCAGCGTTGAAAAGCGATCGCAATCTCCATTATCTCAACAATCTACGCCTGTAGTTAATACTATTTCGACTGAGGCTGATACTCCTCTCAAATCCTATCGCGGAGTAGACTATACCAAGTTGCGTGATTTACTGGCTAGCGGAAAATGGAAAGAGGCGGATGAGGAAACCACTAAAAAAATGCTAGAAGTAGCGAATAGCACATCGCTTGGCTACCTCATGAATTCAGATATTAATAGCTTTCCTGTTGAAGACTTGGGAACCATTGACCTACTTTGGGTAAAATATAGTCATGGACGCTTTGGCTTTTCAGTGCAAAAGAATATCTACGAAAGTGTAGGAGGAACTAGGAAATCTGATCAGAAAATTTGGCAAGAGTTTGGCGATCGCGTGGGATGGCGTCTGAGCGGTCGCTGGCTGTCTGCTAGTCAAATAAAATTAGCTTCTAATGCAGAAATTGGCAACCTTCCTGGGCTATTAGCTCAGTGGCTGTATCGTTCCGAAGGGGTTGAAACACAGGATTCACAAGAGTATATAAGAATCAAGGGGAGTGGCGCGGTTGCTGCTCTTCTTCTCTCACGTCGAGACTTATAAAGTTTAGCATCTAAGCGTTTTGGGGTTTCGTGAAGATTATAATAACCAAAGCTTGAACCACGAAACCTCGCCAATTCTACGTTTCGTATACCAGACACTCACCGGACTGGGCTAAAAGGCTACCAGTGATACTAATTGTTAACATAATGTTTGATGTCGAATGAACTTTCAAATTATCGGAAACATTACTAATATTGAAACAATAGCAGTAGGTAAATCAATTCGGGAAGTGGAACGTTTGCAGAAAAATTATGGTAATGGACGTTGGAGAAAACTCAAAGGAATTGCAACAATTATCCTTGCTGATGGTACAGCCTGCGAAGCTGAGCTACATTGGTACGAAGCACACGGCATTGGAAAAAAAGAAATCAAAATCAAATATATTTTATAGGAGGAGTCATGAATCCCCATAACTTAGAAACACAATTTGTAGTTTGCATTAACAATCAAGACTATCAAGCATCCTTGGAAGTGCGAAAAATTTACCAAATAATACCGGATAATCGCGCTGCGGAACATCAATTTATCCGAGTTATTGATGAATCAGGCGAAGATTATTTGTATCCAGTCGCGTATTTCGTGCCGATCGCATTGCCGAAAGCCGTAGAAGCAGTATTTGCATAGACAAAGGTTCTGTAGGGGCGGGTTCACCAATATCTATGTCCCTCAATAACAATCTAAATAAACCCGCCCCCGCCCAATGAATTACTCTAATTGATTGGCGGATTTAATCTAAACTAGATGGGGAAATTCACCGAGAATCCGGTGGTGGGGGCGGGTTTACAATATTTTTTGTGGTGTCTGATAAGTTAGGGTGAACCCGCCCCTACAGGCGTAATAAATCATCAGAATTAATTCACGAAAATGATCTCAAATGCTCAACCGATTTAATTGTAGCCCCCATCAAGTCCAGAAATCTCTCTCGCGGATGATGCGATCGCCCCTCCTCCCCAGCAAAACTAAAAAATGTACTGGCAAATCCCTTCACCGACCCAGGCTCAGCAGTTAAAGGATGTGAGGTTTTCTATTGGACGATCGCACAAACGCACCAGCCACCGCTGTTAACAACCGCCGACCTCTAATTATCGCAGGAATTCTCCTCGGTATCGGTCAAGCCGGCTTTTTTGACGGCATTGTGCTGCACCAACTCCTCCAGTGGCACCATATGTTTAGCAGCGTTAAAACCGATTCTACCGTTGCCGGTTTAGAATTAAATACCCTCGGAGATGGATTGTTTCACGCTGCGGATTGGTTGGTAACAGTAGCGGGAATCTTCTGTTTGTGGCGTGCTGTGAAGCGCAAAGATGTTCCTTTGTCAACTCAAACTTTTTTCGGTTCAATATTAATTGGTGCTGGATTGTTTGACTTTGTTGAAGGCATTGTTGACCATCAAATTTTGGGAATCCACCACGTCAAACCCGGTATCAACGAGTTAGCTTGGGATTTAGGATTTCTTATCCTCGGTCTTATTTTAGCGCTGTTAGGTTGGACGCTGGTACAGAGGGAAGTTCCCGCAGATACTAAAGTTTAAATGAATGGAAGATTGGGAATTATACCAAATCCGCGTTAAAAATCCCTGACTCTCAGTTTAATATCATG
The DNA here is from genome assembly GCF_036705285.1 of Microcoleus sp. B4-C1. Lineage (NCBI taxonomy): Bacteria > Bacillati > Cyanobacteriota > Cyanophyceae > Oscillatoriales > Microcoleaceae > Microcoleus > Microcoleus sp. B4-C1. Next base: position 14,993 of record NZ_JAUBUC010000065.1, read on the forward strand.
TCCGGTCAATTCCCTCCGCTTCGCTTCGCCCGAAATCAGGTAGGGGCGGGTTCACCAACAATATCTGCCAATAATTGACAATCTCAAAAACCCGCCCCGACCGGGATATTATGGTTAATCGATCGGACATGATATAACTCCTCAGTTCATCCCGCCGAGTCCAACCACGCAAGCAAATCCTCTTGACTCCTAAAATCCAACAAAGCTTCTCCCAAATCATCTAACTGTTCCCCAGATAACCCCTGGATGCGAGTTTGAACTTCCAGTGTTACCTCACCCACCCGCCGCACTATCTGACGCATAATTAATCCTATTTCCCCCTCAATTTTACCCCTTTCGATTCCTTGTTCGATTCCTTGTTCGATTCCCTGTTCGATTCCTTGTTCGATTCCTTGTTGTATTCCCTGTTCAATCCCCTGTTGTATACCAATTTCTATCCCTTTCATCACAGACCCGATTTGGTCTTGGATAAACATTTCTCGCTTATCTACATCATTCAATTCGTCAAGTGTCAAATTGGCTCGGTTGGCAATTCCCAGCGCGGTATTAATCTCTTCAATAGACCCCAATGTATCTGGTACTGCTTCCAAAGATGGCGCGTTTTTCATAAAGTAGAGCCATTTTTCCGGCAGAGTTTCGAGTTCATTCAATTCTTTTTTGAATTTCGGTAACTCGACAAACACTAATTTTATCTCGCAGTTGGGATAGACGAATTTCTCTTCTGTTTCTGTGAATTCAAAGTTAGAAATTAGTTTTTCGGTGTTTTCAAATAAGATAAAGTCGGTGATGGTTAAAGCAATGACCGGATTTAACTTTAAATAACCTTCTCCGGCTTTGAGTTGAGTAGAATAGGTTTTGGCTGCATTGTATACTACCCGTTTTTCAAAGGCGGCGACGTTGAGTACCTGCATTTCCACAATCACGGTTTTGTTGCCGGTAATCTTGGCTTTGACATCCAGGTAAGTGTCTTTCAATCCTGTAACGCTTCCGGCTGAATAAGGGTCAATGATTTCTATTTCTTGGATTGTTGGTTCTCCGTTATACAGCATTGCATTTAGGAAGCTGATTAAGATTTCTGGATGTTCGGAAGAAGCAAATATTTTTTTGAAGGCAAAGTCTGTTTTGGGACTGATGAAACGCATATATTTTAGAGGATTTTTTTATTAACCGCAGAGGGCGCTGAGGACACAGAGGAGGAGACAAGAGAGGAAGATGGATATTGGCTAATATTGGAAGGGTTGGGTTTTGTTGTCTCAACCCAACCTATTATCTGAATGCTTTTATCAGCCTGTGGCTTCAGTAGTAGTTGCAGGTGACATAACTAGCTTTCCAGTTATATCCATCGTCGCAAGCTTCAGCACTTCATTAAAAGCTAAACCCCGAATTTTGAGTTCCCACCGAATGCCTTTTGCTTTCATGCGCTTGGCTTTCCGCATATCGACATCAGCAGCTTTTTGATTCAATAGCAAATGTTTCATTGCTGCTGTAGCTTCTACTTTTGTGGGAAATGCAATATAGGTGAGAAATCCGCCCTCCCAATGATTGGCGTTGCGGACACTGCTGATAGTCGCCACTCTCGGACTAAAGCGGTTCCAGTAAAAGTCGCTGTAGCCGATCGACTGTGTATTAACTTGGAGTTTGTTTGCCATTTGACTTAACTCCTATAACCTTGTGTGTGGGGTTAGCAGTATCAATTTGCTGCTGTTACTATTATAGCAAATTATTGAGAAATTGGTAACTGTTGGCTGTTGGCTGTTGGCTGATGCCTAAAACCTCAATTCATATTCAGCGGTGACGCGGTTGTCTCCTTGAAAATTACTGGAACTCCTGAGTAAAAGTTTATCGCTCAATCGATAGCGCACAGTAAATTCTGTCGGTTGATTTGCTGACAAAACTCGAATGATTGATGCTGAAATATTCCGCGTGATGTCAAACCCAACTTCTAAACCTAAACCGAGAGAACCCGCACCTGAACTGGAACTAGCACTTTGTGCTTCGTTGCCTCTAATTCGAGTGGGAAATAAGCGAAATTCGCTTAATCCTGTGGCGTTAGTAATCGCAGATTGAAGGTTGTTCAATAAACCCGCACCGGCTAAATTTGCGATCGCCAGTGTACTATCTCCCTGTCCCAAAGTCTCCACGAAACTGCCGCCTAATAGCGCTACAATTTCTATTTCCGATCGACTCGGAGAACTCCTCAACTCCAGATTTTCCCCCAACTGAGAAGCCCTTCCCTGCACTAACGCTTGAACTCGGACACTCCGCACGCTGCCGAAACTGGTCGGTTCGTCTGCTATTTCAGAGGCTACAGATGTGCCGGGAGTGCGGAACCGCGTTACTTCCTGCACCGAAGTTGCTAATCTCACATCCAGCGTCGGATCGAGTCCTTGTGTTGGTACAAAGGTAGCAGTCTGCGGGTATCCTCGATCGAGTCTAAACTGCGTTGTAAACAAATTTACCGACCCGGAAGTCAACCGAATCGTACCCTCCGGGCGAAGGTCATCTAAAGTTCCATTCACCGTCAAACCCCCAGTCGCCTGAAAACTCAATATCGGCGCACTTGTTACCCGAATTCCCCGGCCCAAATTCAGCCGCAAATCGTTTAATCCAACTTCAAAGGAAGGGGAAGGGGAAGGGGAAGTCGCAGCAGAAGGGGAATCAGCAACCTCAGTCGCAGGGGAAGGGGAAGATGTGGAATCAGAATCAGAAGCAGAAGAGGAAGAAGCTAACTCAGTTCTGCCGCCGCCGGGACTTCGGAGAAATACTTCACCGTCATACAGTTCAATATTACCGCTCAACTGCGGACGCCTAGCCGTGCCCCTTGCCTGCACTTGACCGACTACGCCGCCGCTGTACAATCCTCTGAGGTTCACTGCCAACTTGTCTAAATTTACAGCCAAAGGATTATCCGCATCGACATCGCCCTCAGCAAAGGGCACAGACAACGGAATCACGCCAGCGGCGACAACTTCTCCCTGACTCAACTGTCCCCGAATTCCTTCTACCCGAATACGATCGCCCTCAAAGCGCACCGTCCCAGTCAGCCCTGTCAGCGGTTCTGGGAAGGCTTGCGCGCGGACGGTTGCATTTTCAAAATTTGCAATTCCTTGCGCTACAGGGTCTTCCAGCGTCCCTCCCACGCGAATTTGCACCTGTCCCTGGCCGCTGACCCACGCCACTTGGGGAGTCAATACATTAATAATTGCCAAACCTTCATTTTGCAAATTCGCCCTCAAATCGATTTGATTGCTATCAGCTTTCACGGCTGCAAACGGCAACTCAAAAGGCAAACTTCCCTGCACTTCAATTGGTTCGGTTTGAGTTACCAAAGCGCTGCCGCCAAAATTCAAGCGGGCATTGCTGTAACTGAAACTGCCGTCGGCTTGTTTAATCGGTTCTCCGTTTAGCGTACCCTCAAGCAAACTCAATTCCCCGGTGGCTTGCGGGTTTTCCAAACTGCCGGCCAAATTCGCCCGCAAATTCAAATTTCCAGTGACATCCACAAAAGGCAATTCCACCAGTTTTGCTAACTCTTCCACGGGCACATTTTCTACCCGCAACTGCCCGGATTGAGCTTTTTGCCCGAGTTGTCCCGAAAAGCCGATCGCACTTTTGCCCGATCGAATTTCCAGAGGCAAAACAGTTAAGATTCCGTCCTGAAAACTGCCTTCAAGGCTGAACGTTTCAGCGACATATTCTCCCCACTGCCAGTTATCACCTTTCACATTAAATTGAGCTTGCACACCAGTTTGCAAAGAACCGGCGACAGCAATTTCCGCACCAAAAGTGCCTTGCAATTGGGATAAGGGAGGCAATTTTTCTGATGCTTCCACTGCTTGTTGCTGCTGCAAAAGTATTTCAATTTCTGCCAAACGGCGCAACTGTTCGATTAGCGGGGATTCTGGTTCTCCCACTGCCACAGTTTGCACGTCGCCGCTGTCACCGTAAACCGGAGGTTTTAGGCCTCTAGCCAAGTCGCCTAAATTGAAATATTGCAAAGCGGTTAAAACCTGCTGCAAATTGCCTTGCTGGACGTTAACTTTCCCGGCAAATTGCGGGTTTGGCCCTGTTTGAACATTACCGGAAATTAAGTATTGACCGCTGCCTTGACGGAATATGCCGTTTGTGAGAGTGGCGCTGCCGTTAGCGTAGCTGAATTCGCCTTGGAAACTGTCACCTTTAATGTAGCCGATCGCCGGTTGGGCGATCGCAATTTGTCCGCTTGCTTGCAAAGTCGCCGGATTTAACGGCATCTTCCAACCGGGCACATTTACTTGTCCCGAAACCGTACCAGTTATCGGCCCCAAACCCGCCTCTTTCCCCGGTGATAGATTCAAAGCAGCGAGGGGAAAATCGCTTAAATTAACTCGCAAAGTTTCTCCCTCGGTTTGGCCCCTAGCCACAGATTCCCCGCGTTGAATTAAGAAAGATGTCGGCAGAAAAGATTGATTTAAAGCTACTTCAATTTTGTCGCTGACGCCGGCCAAACGCAAATCTACACTTTTCCCAGCATCCGCATTCACAGTCCCCGCCAGTACCGGATCAAAAGCGATTTGATTTACTGCTAAATCCCGCACTTCCACGTCGCCAACTAAGCTGAGGGCGCTGAGGGTGCCGCTGAGGCTGCCGGTAAAATCTACATTGCCGCGCAGGGGAAGATTATTCTCTGAAGGATTTTTGAGACCAATTGGTCTCAAAAATGCTAGTTGTTCTGCTGGTAAAGCTTCCAGATTAAAGTTGGCAAGTTTGACATCCAAATCTAAGTTGGAAATTGAGGGCCCTCCTTGACCTTCGAGTTCGACGTTAACAAAGCCGTTTGCTGTCAAACCGGGAGTTGTGGCGTTCTCAATTTCCACCCGTTGGCCGTCCCAATTAAATACTGCCTCAAAAGGTTGTTTCAAAAACGGCAATTCCGAGATGCGGAAACTGCCGCCGGCGCGAACATTTTGTAGGGGCGGTGCCCCCGTGCCCGCCCCAATCGGGCCGGATAAATTGATATTGCCGTTAAACAGTCCTGCAAGCTGGGGTAGATTTTGGGCACCAGAGACTACACCTCCGGTTTGCAAGCTTTGTCGCTGCGACTCAAAGGCTTGCTGGAAGCGACTTAGAGCAATTTGCTCGCCCTCGATTGACGCGCGCCAATTCCCCGATGCGGCGCGGCCTTTAGCATTGACAATTCCTCCGCCGTTGGCGAGTCGAATTTGTCCGTCGCCGTTGGCGGTGATGCCGTTGGCGGTTAGATTATCTACTGTTCCCAAAATGCGGACTTGGCCGTCGAGGGTTCCGTTAATTTCTGGCGGTAAATCCGCTGTCAGCAAACCTGTTTGTTTGAGGGTTTGTTCTAAATTACTGACGGCAATTCCGTTCGTTTCCAGCAATGCTTGCAAGTTGCCGTTTTCCAATTTGGCTGTAGTATCGATCGCCCCTAGTCGATCGACCAAAATCACTCCTTCTCCGCTAGCACTAATTCCCTTCGCTGTCAAGTTATCCAAACTGCCCGCTGCTTGGAATTGGCCGTTAACTCTGCCGTCAAATCCTTCAGGCAAAGTCGCCGTTAGCGGAAATAGTTGGAGATTGCGAACCGTTTGTTCTAAACGACTGAGAATAACTCGATCGGCATCGGCGAAAGCTTGCCAGCGTCTGTCTTCTAATTTACCTCTAAAAGCAACAGTACCGTCGCCTATATTGAGTTGGCCGCTGCTGTTGACAGAAATATCGGCGGCGGTTGAATTATCAAGATTGCCGCTGGCTTGAATTTGATTGGATATTTGTCCGTCAAGCGATTGGAGATTTTGGATTTGGGATTTTATATTGTTGATATTGGCGACTGTTTGGGGATTGTCAGCAGCGAAAGCTAAGCCAACATCTAACAGCGGCAATCCTAAATCTCCTAAGCGTTTGATGGAAGTGCGATCGGTTTCTGCTGTTCCCTGCCAATTTCCCTCTGCCAATTCTCCTTTAAAATTAACATCACTGTCGGCAAGATTGAGTCTGCCGCTGCCGCTGGCATTGATGCTGCTAGCAGTCAAATTGTCAAGACTTCCCGATGCTGTAAATTGACTCGATAGCAGTCCGTCGATCGATTTTAGATTTTGGATTTTAGATTTTAGATTGTTGAGATTGGCAGATTGCTGATTTTCGGGATTGAATGCTGAAGCCACATCTAAAATCGGCAATCCTAAATCTACTAAGCGGCTGATGGAAGTGCGATCGGTTTGTGCTGTTGCTTGCCAGTTTCCCGCTACTAATTCTCCTTGTAAATTGACATTGCTGTCGGCAAAATTGAGTCTACCGTTGGCATTAACATTGATTCCGCCGGCAGTCAAATTGTCAACATTGCCCGCGATTTGAAATTCACCTGCTAGCTGCCCGCCTAACGATTTTAGATTTTCGACTTTGGATTTTAGATTGTCTAGATTTGCGGTCGTTTCCCGTGCTAAAAACGGCAAGCCAATATCAATTAATTGATTGACAGCAACTTTTTCAGTGTTGCCAAAAACTTGCCAGTTACCCGATTCTAGTTCGGCATCAACATCAACAATACTGTCAGCAATATTCAGCCTTCCTTTGCCCATCGCAGCGATCGCATTTAAACTCAAATCGTCCAGAGTTCCCGCAGCTTCGGCGGTTCCGCTGAACAAACCGGCCAGTTCAGGAGGCAAATTAAGGTCTGGCAGGACTTGCTGCAAACTGTTGAGATCCACACCATTGCCCTCGATCAAAGCTTGCCACTGACGGCCTGTTAACGCAGCATCCACGTTCACAGAAGCGTCGCCAATTTTCACAACCGTATTTTGCAAATCCGCCGAATTTCCTCCGGCTCGAATTTCGCCTGCAGCAGGGAAAGTTCCTTGCGGTGCTTGCCATTGAACTCTCGTTTGAATGTTGTCTAACGGGCCGAAAATTTGAGCTTTTGCAGAGACATTGCCAATATTAATAGTAGCAGGAATTGGGAGAGCGTAAATTTGGGCGATCGCGTCTCCTGGTACGTTTTCAGCTTGGAAGTCAAACACTAAACCCGATCGCGAATTCTCATTTGATAAAGCTAGATCGACTTCACCTTTGCCGCCAATTTTACCCCCCGCCGTCGGCACTACCAAAATATCGCTCAAAGTCAAAGCTAAAGAGGAAAACGGGGGAATAGAAGATTGAGAATTGGGAGTTGGGGTTTGAGCCATTCTCCCCCGTTCCAATTTGAAATTAGTGCTAATATTGTTTAATTGCAGTCGATCGACTGTAGCGGGTTTTGTCGAGGCGATCGTACCAGTCAGCACCGGCATTGCAACTGTTCCAGTCAGCTTGGCATCCGCCTTCACTTCCCCCGCCACAGCCACGGGTAATACTACTTTCTTCCCTAACTCTGTTTCCACCGCACTGACAACACTTGCCAAAGCGACTGGTTGCACGTTAGTTGTCAGATTGAAGCTAGCTTGTTGGAGATTAAAATTAGTTCCTGTTGCAACTGTTCCTGCTATTCTCAGCGGAATTAAACCGTAATTAGCGGCCAGACTATCGACTATCAAATTAGTTTCCTGAAACCGCAACTGACCGCTGCTATTTTGTATAATTTGTTTTAAGGGAGAAATACTCGCTTGCACTCCTCCAAAACTAGCCGTTCCGGTAATCCCCGATACTTTATTGTCTCGCAATTGCACGGTCAAATTGCCGTTAGCCAGACCTTTTTGTAAATAAATACCGGGAAATTTCAGCAAGCGATCGAGGTCGGGCAAAGGCAAATTTTGACCTTGCAACTGTAGGTTAGTTTGAGCCGCAGGTAACAGAGAATCTGCTTTCACTATAAAATTATCGCTATTAGTAAACTGACCGTTTAGTTCGTAGAGAATGCGCTGATTTTGGTCGCGAAATAGAGCACTGCCATTTTTCAAATTCACAGAAATCGGAGCCGAAGTTTTCTGTCCAACTGCGGGACTCGGCACCAAAACTGCGGCGGCATTTTCAGCTCGAATTGCCTCAAGTTCAGTTTTAAATAAACCCGGAGATTTCCGCTCCGCAGTGGGAAGATTAACCCAGCGGCCTGTAGCATCCTGTTCGATATAAGCGTTGGGTTTAACTAAAGTAATATCTAATTTGAGAGTGCGGTTGAACAGCAGCGGCCAAATTGAAAATTGCACTTCCACTGCTTCTGTAGAAGCGTAATCGGGATCTGTAGGAGTTGCAGGTAAAGTCGATCGGCCAAACCGCAAACTTCTCAGAGAAAATCTCTCCAAACGTCCGAGTTGCACAGGCCGCTTCAGCAACTGACTGACTTCAGTTTCCACCAAAGGAGCTAACTTTTCCCGCACCCACGCCTGTGCTACGGCAACCCCAACCAAGCCGAGAATGGTCAATCCCGTACCGCTAAGCAGCAGCAGACGCCACCAGCGGCGGTGGGGACGGGGTGCGAGTTGATTTTTGTTATCGTCGGAGTTAGTCATGGGTGTTTCTCAGAAATCAGAGAATTCAGGAATTAAGGGAATCAGCCGATTTTAGACAGGTATAATTTCTGCGATCCGCCTGGGTGGCTTCTGCCTTTGGTAGACTCACAAGTGAGGTAGGAAGTGCCGATCGGGCGTTAGCGTTGCCCGCCCCTACGGGGGCTACGCCAACGCACAGGATCGAATTTCAAGATTCACGCCCCCCACTGCGGGGCAGAGTCCAAGAACCTTTACCAAACTTAATCAAAACACGCAACAAGACCTAATACCAAGTCCTCCAACTCCCCTAAATCCTCTCGATCCCCGCGCGTGCAAGATCAGGGGTCAAATCTAAAATCTAAAATCTAAAATCTAAAATCTAAAATCTAAAATCGCCCGATCGCTCCTAAGATAAAAAAACGGTGGTTAAGAAGGTCTTTAAAACTTATGCGAGTGTTCGTCTTACTCTTCAATGCCCGCACCGAGAACGAGGGAATTCATACCATTCAACTCGGCGATCGCAATAAAGTTCTGATGTTTGAGTCAGAAGACGACGCCACCCGCTTTGGCGTGATGTTGGAAGCTCAGGATTTCCCCGAGCCCACTGTCGAGGCGATCGACGATGAGGAAATTAAGGAGTTCTGTAACAGTGTTGATTATGATTGGGAACTGATACCGGCGGGGGCGCTGGAGATTCCGCCAGAAAACAATGTAACACAGACTCAGTGGCAGCCGGAGTCCGAACCCGATTCCGATCCGGATTCTGAGGTTTCCCAAAACGAACTGGATTCTATTCGCCGCCGACTCGAAGGACTTTTGTAATAGCCATTAGTCATTAGTCAGCAGTTATTGGTAATGGGTAATGGGTAATTGCCTCTCTGTCGGAAGTAGATTTAGCCGATCGCCCGCAAGCGCAAATTTCGAGCTTTTGAGTCACGACTTCACCAAGCTAACCAGCGGGCCGGCAATGCGTACCCTATTGTGTACACCTAATGACTGTTGACTGTTGACTAATGACCAATGACTAATGACCAATGACTAATGACTAATAAAAAAACATGAAGAATTTGGAAGAACGGGGCCATCTGCTGACTGAACAGGTGAATACCAACAGCGAGAATTTAGACCAACTCAGTTCGATCGAATTAGTGGACTTGTTCAACCGGGAAGACGCCCAAACCTTAAGCGCCATCGCCCAGGCCCGCGAAGAGTTAGCCCAAGCGATCGACATTGCAGCCGAGTCTCTGCGTCTAGGAGGCCGCCTGTTTTACGTCGGTGCGGGTACTTCCGGGCGTTTGGGGGTGCTGGATGCCGCCGAGTGTCCCCCCACCTTCTGCACGCCGCCAGAACTCGTACAGGGCATAATTGCCGGGGGTGCGGGGGCTTTGGTGCGGAGTTCGGAGGATTTGGAGGATCGGGCTGAGGATGGGGCTGAGGCGATCGCCCACCGTCAAATTACCAACTTAGATGTGGTTGTCGGGATTACGGCTGGGGGTACGACGCCGTTTGTGGCGGGCGCTTTGCAGGCGGCGCGCCAGCGGGGGGCGAAAACTGTGTTTATGGCTTGCGTACCCGTCGAACAAGTGAATTTTGAGGCTGATGTTGATATTCGGTTGTTGGTTGGCCCGGAGGTAGTGGCGGGTTCGACGCGCTTGAAAGCCGGTACAGTCACAAAAATGGCTTTAAATATCATTTCGACTGGGGTAATGGTGAAGCTGGGGAAGGTTTACGGCAATCGGATGGTTGACGTGGCGGTTACTAATAAGAAATTGCGCGATCGGGCTGTGCGGATGTTGCAGGATTTGACTGATTTGAACCGGGATGAGGCGGGTTTTTTGCTCGAAAAAAGTGGCAAGTCTGTTAAGTTAGCTTTGATGATGCACTGGACTAATTTGGAGAAGGAAGAGTGCGATCGAATTTTGGGCGAGTTTCAAGGCAATTTGCGATCGGCAGTAGCATCGATTGGTCATTAGTCAGCAGTCAGCAGTCAGCAGTCATTAGTCATTAACAACTGCCAACTGCCAACTGTCAACCGTCAACTGTCATTTGCGATATCGATGCAAAAAATTGTGAAATCTCTTCAGTGGATCTGATGTGATAAACACTTTTGGTATTTTGAGCGCGATCGACATACTCGCGATATCTGGGAGTCAAATACTTGTGACACAACCAAAGAACGCGGTAACTATTAATTGAACTCTTCAAGATCGGACTCTTTTGGGGCCAGCCTTCTGGCGGTATAAACTTACCTGTAATCAGCCGTTTAGTCACCCACCAGAAATGCACGTATAGGGGCAGATCGACAAAAACCAGAGTATCTGCCTCGTTGAGTCGAACCCAGACGGTTTCCATGCAACCAAAACCGTCTATAATCCATCGGTCAGTAGGCAAAATTTTCTCATGGGTACGCTTATATTCTTCATTTGGAACCTCAGCGCCCCCAGATTGATATTTAATCTTATCCAAGGCGTAAAGTGGCAAACCAGTGATTTCTGATAATCTCTTGCTGAGAGTTGATTTACCGCCTCCAGCGTTGCCAAACACGGCTACTTTTTTCATACAAAATCCTCTTAGTAATCATGCAGTTTGTAGCAAGACTTTGGAGAATTGCTATAACAACTGAAGTAGTAGGGTGCGTCAGCTTCGACAATCTGGGCTACCCATCAAATCCCCCTACCAACTGACGCACCTTACAAGCTGCATAAGTGAAATTTTACACTACCGATTCCCCGTTACCCATTCACAAAAACGATCGCCGTAAGCTGACTTTCACTTACACCCTGCACGATTCCCAAATAATTACTACCAGACTTAATCGCCGTAGAAGCGATGCTTGCCCCTCCATCCAACTGCAAACTCACAGCTTCCAAAGTCAAGTTTGCAAACCCGATACCGTCAGTCAAACCAATTTTATCCCCAGCCCCCAAATCGACAATTACATCGGCACTAATTAAAGTAGCCGAAGCAGACAAACCTCCTGCCAAGATAAACGTATCATTTCCGTCGCCGCCCGTCAGAATATCTTGCCCGCGATCGCCCGCCAACAAATCAGATCCGTTACCGCCAATCAAGACATCATCTTCTTTGCCGCCGCGAATAGTATCGTTACCGTCAGATCCGATTAGTCGATCGTTATCGTTGTTGCCGCTGATAAAATCATCGCCAACACCGCCATCAATTAAATCAGATTCTTTGCCGCCGGATAAGCTGTCATTGCCTCCTGCGCCATTAATTGTATCCGCACCTTGCATTCCATTAATGCTATCAACACCTTCTCCCCCCGTGATATTGTCTTTGCCGGAAAGGGCAAAAATTGGCAATCCCGCAGCATTTGTCGGTATTTGATTATCCGCACTATCTGATAGGAAATAATTGCCGTCGCTGGCTGTATTTTTGGGTGCTGTCGTCGGGATGCCGTCCCCTGTAGCATTGGGTATTGGCGAAGTAATAGATATAGTGTTTGGTGTGGGAGTCGGTGTGGGAGTCGGTGTCGGTGTCGGCGCGGGATTGACACTACCGTCAAGAGAAGTCGCAAAAACTTGCGTCCAATAGTGATTCCAATTTTCTGTGCCAGTATCGTCGGCTAAGAAATAGTAACCAATCCCAATTTCTTTGATATTCGGGTTAAGAATGTTAGCGCGGTGGCCGCTGCTGTTCATCCACGATGATACAACTTGTTCGGGTGTAGAAGAACCCGCAGCAATGTTTTCTGCGGCCGCTGAGAATTGATAGCCCGTTGCAGAAATCCGACTTCCTAATGACGAACCATCTTTTCCGGTATGGGAAAAGAAGTCTTGCAGTGCCATGTTTTGGCTGTGATTTCCCGCCGCATTTAGTAATTGAGTATTTAAGGTTAGCGGGGACAAACCTAATTTGCTGCGTTCGATGTTGGTAAGTTCTAAAACTCTATTAATAAAGTTTTGATTGGTGGTTGAAGTTGGTGCAACTTGAGAGACCGATCGCTCTCCTATTACAATGTCAGAGGACTGATAACCGGAATTTTGTAGTTGTTCAAGCATGGGGACGTTCAAGAGTTTTAAGAGTTTTTTTTGCTGGTAGATGACTTACCCTCTTAACGATAGTTTCCCCGATCGCTAGCTGGCCCGGCACAATTCAATAATTGTGTTAATCCCTGCCGCTGCTGTATTTATTTTGATTATAGCTGTTCTCAAACTGGGGATGTCAAGAGGCTGGCTATGATTGGGAAATGGAAGAGTACGCTCGAATTTAAGGAGAGTTTCAAAGGAATTTGCGATCGCCCCTGGCATCAATACAATTTTAGATTTTAGATTTTAGATTTTTCCTGATTAGTATGGTTTACGCTACGCAACCAGCCCGCTGGCTGGCTGGCTAGAAACCCGGTTTCTACGAGTTTTGCAGAGAGGAACGACAAATATAGGAAGAAACCGGGTTTCTGAATTCTGTGTGCGATCGCGAACAGAGTTTTTAGTAGAATCTTCACAAAAAATTCTAAATTAATTCAAAATTCACAACCGCGCAGGCTTGTTCGCGAACGAAAGCAATCTCAAGATTTCAAACTATTTTCCTGTCCGGCTTTAGCCTCCTGAGCAACTTGCTCAACCTCATCTTTGGCGAGAATTTCCAAAGCTGTCTGTGCTTCTGCACCGCCCAACCGCCCCAAAGCTTGAGCTACTCTGTAACGGATCTGCCAATCAGCATTGGAAGTGTAGGGAAGCAGCAGCGGCAGCGCCCGTTTATCTCCCAATTCACCTAATGCACTGATCGCAATGGTTTGGATCAATTCGTTTTCAGAAGTCAGGGCATTTTCTAACATGGGAAAGGCTTTCGGATCTCCCATTTCTCCCAAAGCAGCAACGATGCTCATTTGCACCAGCCATTCAGAGGTACTGCTATAAACTTGCTGCAAATCTTCTAAAGCATCGGTTAATTTCAATGCGCCCAAAGCATCGGCGGCGGCTGCTTGCACGTCGGGTTCGGGGTCGTTGTTCAGGCTGTTTCGCAGTACCTCTAAAGCGTTCGGTAGATTCTGCGTGCCGAGGGTTGATAATTGGCTGACTGCTGCGTAGCGAACCCGGACGTTATTATCGCCGATCGCAATTTGAATTAGTTTATAGGCGCTCGCGGGTTCTAGTTGTCGCAGTTGGTTGACTGCTCGCAGTCTTTCGCCAAAATCCTCGGAATTCAGCAATTGTTCGACAGACTCAGGGGTAATGCTCATCGGATTTGAGATTTTAGATTTGAGATTTTAGATTTGGTAATTGGTAATTGCCAAAAGCAAGCGAGATTTAAGGAGTGATCGACTCATTTTCTGATACACTCCTGGAACTGCAACAGTTAATTTAAGATTCGGCAGCCATCGAGCGAATAATATCTCCCCTAGTGAGGATGCCGATTACTTTGCCCGCAGTATCAAGCACCGGCAATCGGTGGATGCTGCGATCGTGCATCAGTTTGGCAGCTTCTTGGACAGATTGATCTGGCCCGATGGTAACGGGTTCTTTACTCATCGCTTCTCCTACTGTTTGTCCTAAAGCCTTGTGGAGTTCTCGCTCGTAACGAGATGGATTTTCCAAATAAATCACGCTGTCGAGCACCATGATATAAGCGGGCGGAGTTACGCCGGTTTCCCGCCACATCAAGTCGGTTTCGGAGATGACTCCTACCAACAAGTCATTCTCATCTACGACGGGAAGACCGCTAATGCGTCGATCGGCTAAAATTTTAATCGCTTCGTTCAAGGGCATTTCGGGTCGCGCCAAAATCGGGTCGCGGCTCATTACATCGGCTACTGTTTTTGGCATGATTAGGGGTTGATTGAGTTGTTGCTCTAAATCGATCATATAGGGAAAGGGCGGCACAGACTGAAGAAAGGCAGCTCTGCTGAAGGGATTCGTTAGAAAGTAGAAGGAAGGAAAAAGCTTGAATGCCAGAATTTTGCTGTTTTTTTCGATCGCACTATAAAATTCTGCCCTTTGCCGGACTCCGGCGAGCGATCGGTCTGACCAAAATTAATGGGATTCAAGCCCCGTCCTTCTAGGACGGCTTTTTCTTGGTTTTCAAATTCCTAATTAACTCTCTAAGAACATCAGACTTAGTTCTGCCAACCGCCACACAATATTTTTCAAGTATCTCTAATTCAAAGTCTTCGAGCCTAAAATCTAATCGTTTTTTCATGAGTTTGTACGGATATATGGTGTACAATACTAGCATGAAATCACGCTACCAGTACCGAATTTATCCATCCGAGCAACAACGCAAAGACCTGGCAAGGCTATGAAGGTTGTGTGAGAGTCGTATGGAACGACGCTCTGGCACTGTGTAAGAAATCGGAGAAACTACCTAGCAATGGAGATTTGCAAAAAATATGCATTACTCAAGCCAAAAAGACCCAAGAGCGTGAGTGGTTGAGCGAGGTTTCTAATATCCCATTACAGCAATCTATTGCTGATTTAGGTGTAGCTTGGAACAACTTTTTCGCATCTATTAAGGGAAAAAGAAAAGGCAAAAAGGTTAATCCCCCTAAATTTAAGCAGCGGACAAACAGACAGTCAGCCCGTTTCCGAAAAGGGGGATTTAGCATCAAAGCTGCCAAGGTTTTCTTAGCCAAAATTGGGTGTATTAAGACTAAATGGTCGCGACCTCTGCCGTCTGAACCAAGTTCAGTCACCGTTATTAAAGACACCGCAGGGCGCTACTTCCTTAGTTTTGTTGTTGAGGTGCAGCCCGAAACCAAGCTAGCTTCTAACCCAGCAGTGGGTATTGATTTGGGCATAAAAATTTTTGCGGCGCTCAGCACGGGAGAGCGAGTGGCAAGCCCCAGCTACTCAAAGTTAGACCGTAAAATTCGACGCTCTCAACGCAAGTTATCACGACGCTCTAAAACATCAAAGCGGCGTGAACGGATGCGATTGAAGGTGGCGAAACTCAAAGCAAAACTGCGAGATATCCGCAAGGACTTTCTGCATAAACTATCGACTAAGGTGATAAACGAGAACCAAGTTATCGCCCTAGAAGATTTAAACGTCTCCGGACTCCTGAAGAACCGCAAATTATCCAGAGCAATCAGCTCCGCTGGATGGCGGGAATTCAGAACAATGTGTGAGTCTAAGTCGGAGAAAGTTGGACGTGAGGCAAGTTGTCATCAGCAGATGGGAACCAACCAGCCAAGTTTGTTCGGATTGTGGTTACCGCTGGGGCAAGTTAGACCTTTCGGTGAGAGAAATTGTCTGTATGAATTGCGGCACTCTTCACGACAGAGACGACAACGCCTCAAAAAATATAGAACAAGTCGGGGTAGGGCATATCCACGACTCAAAATGGGCAGGGAGGGAGTGTAAGACCTCAATTGAGGCAGTTCCCGATGAACTGTCAACCCGTCTAAAGTACGAACAGTTAACTCTGTTCGACTGGTAGGGAATCACCGCGCCTTCAGGCCGGTGAGGATGTCAAAAGATTGTTAAGATATATTAAAGAGCGGATAAATCCTTACCAATGCCAGAATCTCCAGCCACAGAACCAGACTCCCAACCAGAAGCGCGCTGTGTATTGGTTTGCCAGTATCAATCTTGCCTGAAAAATGGTTCAGCAGCAGTGCTAGCTGCTTTTGAAGCTCAACAAGTTGCAGGGGTGAAAGTGGAGGCCAGTAGCTGTCAGGGACAGTGCACCACTGGCCCGACTGTACGAGTTACCCCGGACGAAATTTGGTATTGTCGAGTTAAACCTAGTGATGTACCGTTGATTATGGAAGAGCATCTCAAAGGGGGAAAACCTGTAGAGGCGCTGTTCAATCCGAGAATTCATATGCGTTATTATTATTAATATTGACTTGATTCGGTGAAACTTCCAAGATCGGGCGCATTTAATTTTAATAGTTATTGTTAAGGAACTGGCACTTTGAAAATCCAAGGAATTGCGCTTAGTTTGTTAGTCCTAATTCTGGGGCGTCCGTCGGCGGTTGCAGCTCAAACCCAGGCGGTTGCTGGGGATATTTGTCCTGGGGATTTGGGGGCACAAGTAGATGCGATCGCCAACCGTCCCGAATTTAGCCGATCGCGCTGGGGCATTTTGATTCAACCTCTATCTTCTACTACTACTCTCTACAGCCGCGACGCCCAAAAATATTTTATTCCAGCATCAAATGCCAAGCTGCTAACTACAGCCGCTGCTTTGCAGAAACTCGGTGCAGATTTTCGGATTAAGACATCGGTTTACAGCGGCGAAAATGGCAGTTTGTACGTTGCCGGCAGGGGAGATCCGAGCATTGCTGAGGCTCAGTTGAAATCTTTGGCGCAGCAGTTGAAGCAGCGGGGAATCAGTCAAGTTAACCAGTTGATTGGCGATGACAGCTATTTTCAAGGTAGTGCAGTCAATCCGAATTGGGAATGGGAAGACGCGCAAGCTGGCTACGGAGCGCCAATTAACAGTTTAATTTTCAATCAAAACGCGATCGACCTTCTCTTGTCCCCACAGGCTCTGGGGCAACCTCTGAAAGTTACTTTTGTCGAAGCAAAGCTGGCAAATCAGTGGCAACTTCAGAACAATTCAGTAACAGTCGCCCAAAACGAATCCGAGTTTATTGAAATTGGCCGGGAGTTCGATCGACCTATAATTCGAGTGGGCGGACAGTTGAAAGTTGGTGCAGAACCTGAATCAGCTTATGTCGCAGTTGTCAACCCCGCTAATAATTTTTTGCAGTATTTTCAACAAGCCCTGGCGGCTGAGGGAATTCCTGTTAAACAGGCTTTAGTTGCATCGGCTTCTCGCAATTTAAATCAAGAATTAGCGACTGTTGAATCGCCACCGCTGGCGGAATTGGTGAGAGAAACTAATCGAGTAAGCAACAATCTTTATGCAGAAGTTTTATTGAGATTGTTGGGGAAAGTTACAGACAAGATGCCCCTGCCACAAACACTCACAGGCAAGATGCCTGTGCCACAAGAGGATACAGGTGAAATGGGTTTGAAAGAGTTAAAAACAGTTTTAACTCAATTAGGAGTAAATCCAAACAGCTACAGATTAGCCGACGGTTCCGGCTTGTCTCGGCACAATTTAATTACTCCAGAAGCCTTGGTGCAAACTTTGAGACTTATGGCCAATTCACCTGCTGCATCTATTTACCGCCAGTCACTGCCGATCGCTGGCGAGAGCGGCACTTTGAAAAATCGCTTTAATACTACACCAAATCGCGTAATTATGCAAGCAAAAACCGGAACTATGAGCGGAGTTTCGGCGCTGTCGGGATATATCGAAGTTCCGAATTACGAGCCGCTGGTGTTTAGCATTATCGTCAATCAATCTGACCTAACGACTGCAAAAATGCGATCGGCAACGGACGAAATTGTGCTATTATTGAATCGCCTGCGCCGCTGCTAAAACAATACATTTAAGGTGAGAAAGTTAAGCTCAGTAGTTACGCCTAAAACACAGGACACCCCAAAACCTGATAAGTTTTAAGTTTAATTAGATTGCAGCGGCTGGCCTGGAAAAGCAGCTACAATAAAAGTAGAAAAATTAACAGCATTGGGCCGTTTCAGCCTGCTACCAGTCGGCGGGTTCTGTACTTCCCGAAAATAAGTCTAACTTTCCAACTATGAATTCTTTAGATTCCCAACAGCAACACATCTTTGTCGAAACCAACAACATCCGCCTGCACTGTGTTTCTCAAGGAGAAGGCGAGCTCGTTCTCCTCCTGCATGGGTTTCCAGAGTTTTGGTACTCTTGGCGTCATCAAATCCCTGCCTTAGCGCGTCATTTCAAGGTGGTAGTGCCGGATTTGCGGGGCTACAACGATTCCGACAAGCCGGAAAGCGGCTATGATTTAGATACGCTGAGCGCGGATATTCGCGGTTTGATTTCGAGCCTCGGTTATACAAAAGCTCACGTTGTAGGTCATGATTGGGGAGGAGCGATCGCGTGGCACTTAGCTCAAAAATTCCCTGAACAACTCAACCGCTTGGCAATTTTAAACGCTCCGCACCCGCAGCGATTCATGCAGGAAATGGCGAGCAATTTAGATCAAATCCGCCGCAGTTGGTACGTTTTGGCATTTCAGGTTCCCGGCATTCCGGAATTGTTGATCCGGCAAAACTTGAAAGATTTTGTTCACAATGTTTTCCAAGGACAAGCTGTTCGCAAAGGATCTTTTAGCGCTGAGGAAACTAAGATTTATCAGACTGCTTTAGAAAAGCCGGGAGTATTAGCCGCCGCTATCAATTATTACCGGCAGATGTTTCACCCGCAGAGGCTTTGGAATTTGGGGCAGAAATTAGAACCTGTGACAGTGCCTACTTTGGTGCTTTGGGGAGAAGAAGATGCGTTTTTGAGCCACAAACTTGTAGAAGGTTTAGACAGATTAATTACGGCTCCGTTTAAGTTGAAATTAGTTCCTCACTGCGGTCACTGGATTCAGCAGGAAGCGCCGCAAACGGTGAATCGAGAATTGCTGAGTTTTCTGAGACATTCTTCTTCTTCTGTGGCTTTGGCATAGAAAAAAATTAACGCTTGCAAATAAGAACGGGCTCTCCGGCCCGTTCCACAAGAACATTGATTTTTTGTGGAACGGGCTCTCCGGCCCGTTCTTAATATCTGACGCACCCTACTTATTGATCAATACGCTTGGGTTAAAACTGTTTATTCCTCGCAGAGCCCCCTAAATCCCCCTTAAGAAGGGAGACTTTGAGTAAGTTCTTGTCCCCCCCGACCTAGGGGCGGTGCCAAGAGTGTCCGCCCTTGGCTAGGGGGGATCGGGCTTAACTGAAGCGTATTGACTTATCGATCAGTCCCAGAGCAAATTTTCTTGGATCAGCAGTGCAATCATCGCAGTTCTGGAACAAACACCGAGTTTGATAAAAATCCGCCTCACGTAAGTAGCAACCGTCCAGTGACTGATATTTAAATTTTTGGCAATACATTTGTTGGGCAGGCCTTGGGCTACTAATTGCGCGATCGCTCTTTCGCGTGGGCTCAGGCTAATTTCCGGTTTGTAACTTTGGCTTTGCATATTTTTGCAATCAGGTAACGAGTTAAAATCTAATCAATTAAGGGTAGAATTTCGAGTTTTTCTCGAACTTCAGATAAAGGATTTTCCCAATCAGATGCAACGTCCCAATTAATTAACTGAGTGGCTAATTTTCCGTGTTTTAAGCCTTTGATAGTTTGTCCGATCGCGCAACTTAACCAGCCGATGGGTCCAACTAACACTAAAATCGCACAAGAAGGACGAAATACTTGAGCGCGAGTAAACGCTTGAAGTACCAATTCATCTTCTGTTGAAGCTGAAAGACCAGTCAGAACGTGCCACACGTCGTGGTTTCGCACCAATCCAGTCTCCCGATGCGATCGGCTCAAAGCCTTGTTCGTCTAGAAATCGCGCCACTTCGCACCCTAATGTTCCTGCTGGCAGTTGGCGCAATTTTGCCAAGTCTATTTCAAAATGTCGATCGCTCTCAATTTGAGGATTAATTGTTTGAGCCATCTTTAATATAACTCCTAATTGACCGTCAGCCATAATTCATTCTCCCTTCAACAATGATTTAAGTTTCGAGCCAATTAATTTGTGTTTGTCAAGTTCATTTTTGCGCTGAATCAAGACGATTTTTTTTCCCGACTCAGCTTAAAAAGCTTACTTTCTGTCAAACCAATCGGCGATCAGGAGCTTTTACATTTCTTTACAAACCTTCTTAGATGTGAAATCTGCTATCTGTAAACATCGCCCTAGTGTTTGGAATCCCAACTTGACTCACCGGGAAGTACCCGTAAAATCTACAGTATTTAGCGGTGATTGGAACTCCCTTACTTACGTATCTAAATTTATTCTGCTGCTAATTATTGGAACTTGCAATGAGTCAGAAGTGGAAGCTTGCAGGCATGGTGATGCAGGTGCATACAAGTGAAGAGAGTTGAAACAAGGTGAAACAAGGTGAAACAAGGTGAAGTTATGCAGAGTTGATATTTCGGAATTACGCAGTAGTGCCAATCCCCCGTAGTTGCCGAATTTGTAGTGGTAATCATGGGGGATGGCCCGTATGTCGTTAGAATGTTACTCAAATGAGTGTCACTCATTTGAGTGACTGGTCAAATATCTTCACCAACAGCTACAAATAAAGTAGAGATTCATATCATACAAGGTGTTGCTGTGAAAAAACTTTCCATTTTGTTATCCACAGGAGTTGTGTCATTAATTTGGTGCGCGGCTGCTAGCGCTACCACTTATGTTAATCCCAACGGTAAAACTACTTTAAACCTGTCAGAAAAAGGGAACAATCGCAGAGGTTTTTACTTGACCAAAGTAGGCAATCGGGAATTTTTGGGCAATATTCAAATTACCCGTTCCGAAGGAGCAGCGGGCTCTTACTATTACAATGGGACTTTCAAAGACAGTGCGACGGGCCCTGGCCGAAAAATGGTTTGTTCTGGGGATATTACCATTGTTAGGCGTCAAGTTGGAAGGAGCAGCCAATTGGGAGCAGAAGTTACTTGGAAGGTGAAAGCAGGAGAAAATTGTCCTTCTATTGGCCAGACATTTAAAGTAAATTTAGTCGAATCTTTACCGCGTCCTAATGCAAGTGGCAACTATACTTCTAGCAATTCTAATACTTGGTTGACTGAAACTGCTGGCTCGGCAACTTGGCCTGCTTGGCGAGTCACGTCGCGAGATGGACAACTCAACTGCCGCAAGACCCCAAACGGAGCAATTCAACAACTTTACCGCGCGGATAGAGATACAATTGCTGCTGAACTCAGGGGAGTAAATGCGATTACGATGGCGAACGGTCAACCCTGGATGCTGACAAGACAAGGCTGTTATGTGCGCGCTAATTCTCAATACGTTCAGCCAGTTTCTATGCCAGAATAACTGTTCGTAAATAGGGAGCATCTCAATGAAAGCAGCCCTCCGCTAGAAATTGGAGTTGGGAGCCAGGAGGAAAAAGGAAGAAGGAAGGAGCCAGAAGAAGTATTTTTACAAATATGAGATGCTCCCAGTTCCGCTGTCAGAGCCACGCAGCTTACCAAAAAACATGAATCCAGTTTACAAGGAGTATTTTGAAAACTATTCTGTTGGGATAAGCTGTTGTGGATTTAAATTGTATGTCAAAAAACAATAAAACTCTTGTGGGGAGTAGGGGTTGGGCGTCCCGCCCGCCTCGACGAATATGCAATTTAAATAAAAAGTCCGCGTTATTTTGTGGCTGCACTACTAAACAATCAATCACTGCATAACAATTGCCATGCAAAGGAGTACCCTCTCATCCCTGTTTATCCTGCAAAACTTACATAGCGTGACAAAAGTTACGATCGCCCGTTAAATAGCAACTCGCTATCGTCATTAAATTACAATTAAACTGCTCAAATAATCGCCGACTTTCCTATTAAACAAAAACGCCGCACCCTAGCTACAGCCTGCTAAGGAGGATGTCAATCGATTTTAGATTTTAGATTTTAGATTAAAGAATTGACTTGCGCGAGATAAATGCTCTTTCTTGAGGATTTTAGATTTTAGATTTTGGATTGATTCCACGGATAAATCACGTGGCGGGTACCATCAAGACATTCTTGGTCAATCAGAATAGTGGTATCGACAAGAGATAATCGTTAGATACTCGTCATCCACAGCATAAACTAATCGATTCGTATCATCAATTCGCCGCGACCAAAAACCAGCCAAGTTCTCCCTCAGTGGTTCTGGCTTTCCGATCCCCTCAAACGGCAATCGGATGGTTGCCTCAATTAGCTTGTTAATTCGTTTTAACGTTTTCTTGTCTTGCCCTTGCCAATATAAATAATCGCCCCAAGCCTCATCCGTCCATGCTAACTTTCTAGTCATCCAACAAATTTCGCTCTACCACTTTCCCCTGCTTAAACTGAGCAATAGAACGCTCCAAATGGGCAGCATTGGCGGGAGATTTGAGTAAATGAACTGTTTCCAGCAAACTATTAAAGAACTCTAGCGACATCACCACGGCATCCTCCGCATCCCGCCTAGTGATGATGGTATAGTCCCTATCTTCCACTACTCTGTCTAAAACAGCCTTGAGGTTATTTCTCGCTTCGCTAAAAGAAACAATATTCATCTACTTGACATTTGTACTACTTACTGTACAAGTGTACCAATCCGCAATATATTCGGCAATCCCGATCTCATATCAATTTAATGTGAAGTTGCACATATCTCGATCCCCCTAAATCCCCCTTAGTAAGGGGAGTAGGGGTTGACTTTGATCGGAATCTTGTCCCACCCCCTACTCCCCTTACTAAGCAGGGTGGATTAATTGTCGGGAGGGGAATGTATGATAGAAGAGGTAATCAAGTCTGCCCCGTCCGGGTAGACTTGAATTATGGAATGAATCAGCAATGAATTTAATTGAAGCTCTTATTGCAGTTCCCGATCATAGACATCCGAGAGGTATT